>NZ_QYZY01000304.1:0-52178 GCF_003838035.1 Desulfonatronospira sp. MSAO_Bac3
AAGAGATTGAAGAAGCATGTTTTTTCCTTGCGGGAATAAGAACCCGCAAGGAAAAGGCATCAGCCGCTTGCGCGGGGGAAGATTACTCCCCGGTATCTACCGCGGATGCGGTGGAGGCCATGTGCATACCAGGTTCTTCATTCCTGGTATGCACATAAAAGACCTCTCTTATCTGTGTCAATCTGTGTGATCTGTGGGCAGTAGTCTTTTTCTTAAAAAATAAGTGAGGCACAGTCCCAGTGCCAAGCGATGAACCCCTGTCATGGCTCAAATTTTTCTTGTTTTTTGTGACAGGGTTTCAGGAGTAAGTCACTGACTGCCCATACATGATGTGACTGCAAAAAATCATTTTGTTACGCGAACTACGCGAACCACGCGAGGCGCGTGGCAGGGCGCTTGACAGACCTCTGATTTGCTGACCTCCCAAAACATAGCCATGGTGAGTTGTCATGAGAAAAAGCAACTATTCAACATGGTCCGGAAACTTTGCAAACAGGACGTAAAAACTCACTCCAAGGAAGCGTAAATCAAAACCTATACACGCGTTTGATTGCCAGGATATTTCCTATAATATGCTTTGAATCAAGTTCGGTGTTGAACGGTTTTGATTAACGCTTCCTACGTCGTTCAGACAGTTTACGCCCTGTTTGCAAAGCCCCCGGATCATGCAGCTTGACGCTTAGATTGTTCAGCTTTTGCAGGTGGCGAGTAGTTACGAGAAAATAATATTTGACATGATATAAACAACAATTTATATGTTTATACAACAGATGTAAGAGGCCTATGAAGTGACTGATTCTAAAAACAACCAGCCCAGGGAAAGCCTGCAAAATGCCGCCCAGCTGGCCAAAGCTCTGGGAGATGCCAACCGTCTGCGCATTCTCAGGTGTCTGGGAAGTGAAAGGCAATCGGTGAGCGCCCTGGTGGAGCAGCTGGATCTATCCCAGCCCCTTGTCTCCCATCACCTGCGTGAACTCAAAAGGCTTTTGCTGGTCATTGTGGAAAGGCAGGGGCCTTTTGTCTACTACAGCTTAAACGACCCCAGGGTGCTGGATGTTCTTGATCAACTTGAACAGCTGGCTCATCTGGTTCTGGATAAGCGCAGCAATCTTTAGATAGGATACATTTATGAGTGCAGATACTGAAGCCCTGAAAAAAAATATCCTGGATCTGGTCCTGGATCTGGAGCCTGAAGAGGCCCTGGACGCCTTTTCCGGTGCTCTGCGGGAGGTTTTATCCAGGCTGGAAGACGAGCAGAGGGTAAGGTTTGTCCTGGCACTTCTGGAAAAAGGAGATGAGGACAAGATCTCCAGCATGGTGCATCTGTGAATGGCCAAATGCCTGGACGAAGGTGTCGATCCAACGCATATGTGTCAGAGCCTGGTGGACAGGATCTCCAGGTCCCGGGCCTTGAACAGTATTGCCGAGCCGGAACTCCTGCCTCTTTTCGAGGACTGGCTGGAAGAGCTGGAAAAGGAGTTTGTCAGGCAGGCAGAAAAGTCACAAAGCTCAGATGCCGCCCTGATGGCGGAGAAACTGGGAATAAGCATGGCCGGAGCCCAGTTTTTGAAGGCCAAGCTTGAGCAGGAAGGCAGGATCTAAAAGCCCAGGCAGCATATCCTGCAATTTCAAAACGTGGAGGAGTTATGAGCCCCAGGCGCATTATTGTTCTCATGGTACTGTCTCTGGTGATTTCCGGAACAGCCTTATGGCTTACCAATCTGGAAATTGAATTCGAAGATGCAACCTGGGAAGAAGTGCATGAAGAAGCTGAAGCAGGCGGGTATCAAATCCTTACCACTGAAGAGCTTTATAAAATGCACCAGGAAGTCGAGGACCTGGTGATAGTGGACATCAGGCAGGAATGGGAATACCGCCTGGGACACGTTGAAAACGCAGAAAATTTCTTTATGCAGCCCTGGTTCTGGGACCGGTGGATGAAAAAAGGTGATCTGCGCGACTTTTTAAGCGAGCATGCCAGGGACAAGGAGACGGCCCTGGTCTTTTATTGAGACGGCATGGACTGAGTCGTAAGCGACTCCGCGGCCCGGGTGGCCGTAAGTCTTGGTTATGAAAACGTCTACCGCGACCCCAAGGGCTTCGAGGCATGGGAAGAAGAAGGCTATCCCGTGGACAGCCTCCCGGCTGAAGCTCCGGCCACACCCCTTGAGGCTGAAGGCCCAGGCACTCTGGAAGGCCTGGCCCTTTTCGGCACCCTGGCAGCGGTCTTTGCCGGTGGTCTGGCCCTGAACCTGACACCCTGCGTCTATCCCCTCATCCCCATCACCGTATCCTTTTTCGGGGGCATGGGTGGTCAGGGCCGGGGCAGGCTGCTGATCCACGGCGGGCTTTACATCCTGGGCCTGGCTACAACCAACTCCATCCTGGGAGTGGCCGCAGCCCTGACCGGCGGGCTTATAGGCGGACTGCTGCAAAACCCCTTAGTGCTGGCCGGCATTGCCCTGGTTCTGCTTATCTTCGCCCTGAGCATGTTCGGATTCTGGGAGCTGCGACTCCCGGCGTCTCTAAACCAGGCCGCTTCCAGGTCATTCGGAGGATATTTCGGCAGTCTGTTCATGGGTCTGACCATCGGAGTGGTGGCCGCGCCCTGCATAGGCCCCTTTGTCCTGGGCCTTCTGGCCTGGGTGGCCACCATGGGCAACCCGCTTCTGGGATTTGCCGTCTTTTTCACCCTGAGTCTTGGTCTGGGGGTCCCGCTGTTCTTTCTGGCGGTATTCTCCGGCAAGCTGCAGAGCCTGCCCCGCTCGGGTGAATGGATGATCTGGGTCAGAAAACTTCTGGGCTGGATCCTGGTGGGCATGGCTGTTTATTTTCTCAAGCCGCTGCTGGGAGATCCCGCCGGGACCTTTGTCATGGCTGCTGTTTTTCTGGCTGCAGCCCTTCATCTGGGCGTTCTGGACAAGACTCAGGCCGGGTTCAGGGCTTTTGTCTGGATGAAATCCGCTGTTCTCCTGGTGGGCATGACTCTGGCGGTCTTCATTGCCGGGTCCTACGCCCTGCAGGGACCCGGAGTGGCCTGGGATGATTATTCCGAGGCGCTGCTGGAACAGGCCGGGGAAGAAAACAAACCGGTGATGCTGGACTTTTATGCTGACTGGTGCGCACCGTGCAGACAGTTAGAGAATGTAACATTTCAGGATCAGGATGTAGTTGAGCTTTCCCGGGAGTTTATCACCATCAAGGTGGACATGACGCGCGGGGGAGTGGAGCTTCATGACAGGCTTGTGGCTGAGTACGAGGTGCGCGGAGTTCCCACGGTAATATTTCTCACCCCTGAAGGGCAGGAGATGGAGGATCTGCGCGTGGTGGACTTCATTCCGCCCGGCGAATTCCTTGGACTTATGCACAATGCTTTGCAGAAAACAGAGAAGGAGTGATTATGCTCAAGGTCATGTTTTTCCTCAATGAGCCCAGGGGCAAGCCCTGAAAGAATTTTCTGAAGATGATGCCCAGGCTGGGCGAAAAATACGATGTGGAAATAGAGACGGTTTCCAAGCCCATGCAGGAATACCATACCGATGAATACTTTGAGCAGGACCTGCCTGTGGCTCCGGCAGTGATGGTGGGCGATGAGGTGGTTGTGGAAGGGGCCAACGTGGATCAGTACACAGTGGAAGAGGCCATCTGCCGTCACCTGGGGCTTCAGCCCCCGGAGAAAAAGGGTTTGCTGGGACGCATGTTCGGAAGCTGAGGCCCGGCCCGGCTGTAAAAAATCAAGGGAGTACAGAAATGGCGGAACAAAACGGATCCACCAGAAAAGGCCCCGGGCGCGGGGCTATATTAAAGATCCTGGCTCTTTTGCTGTTTATCGTTGCGGCTGTTTATTCTGTTCAATTTACCCAGCTGCGGGAATACTTCACCCAGGAAACCCTGGGGGCCTTTCTGGAGGATATCGGATGGTGGGCCCCGGCCGTATTCAGTCTTTTATACGCCATCGGGGTGTGCCTGTTTGTTCCGGGAACGCTTTTGACCGGTGTGGGAGCAGCCCTTTTCGGTCCTTACGTGGGCTTTGTCTTCGTCTGGATCGGGGCCATGCTGGGGGCCAGCACAGCGTTTTTCATCGGGCGCACCCTGGGCCGGGAATTTGCCGCCTCCCTTGTAGGCGACAGACTTAAAAAATACGACGAGGCCATAGAGAGAAACGGCTTTGCAACTGTACTCTATCTGCGCCTGATCTACTTTCCTTTCACCCCCATGAACTTCGGGATGGGACTTACCAGGGTCAGGTTCTGGGACTATTTCTTCGGCACCGCCTTTGGAATAGTCGTGGGGACATTTATTTTCACTTTCTTTATCGGCACGCTGCGCGATGTATGGCTGTCCGGGGAATGGAGCGGGCTTCTTTCCTGGCAGGTATTTCTATCCGTGGCCCTGTTTGCTTTTTCCCTTTATCTGCCAAGGCTGGTAAAAAAGATAAGGGGTGAAAACGGGACTCAAGAATAAAACCCTCAAAAAAGGTTCTGCATCCCCTTATACGCAGGGTATCCGGGACGGCGGGATATTTAACTTGACTGAACAGGTGAAAAAAAGCATTCATTCAGTCAGTTTTGAACCGATACTGACGCCGACCCCGGCAAAAGCATTTTCATGGCGAGAGGCTGTGAATTTTCTTTAAATATCAGGCAGGGAGTACTGGTATGTTTTTTTCAAGGAAGCAGGAAGGTTTTTCCTTTCTGGGATTTGTTGTTGTTCTGGCCCTGATTGCTTTTTTGCTTATGATAGCAATTCCCCAGTACCTGGAATACCACGACAGGGATCAGGATAACACAGGCTTGCTGGATGATCCTGTAAAAATTTCTCAGGCCTGGGATAAGGAAATAAGTAATAATAACCTGTACGTTGTCTTATCCAGCACTCACTTTTGAATACTATTATTTACCTGGTACTTCTCCATTGTCAAAAGTGAGTGCCGGATCGAAAAACGTTCCCACGCAGAGCGTGGGAACGATAAAGAAGAGTTTTATCTTTGAAAAGGGCTTAAATATTACCATGAATTAAACATTATCCGGCGGCTGTGCAGCATAAAGGGTAACTATAAAGAATTTGACCGTTTTTTTCTTTTGAATTAAGCGGGGCTGATTGTGAAATTTCTGTATATTTTACTGGCCCTGGCAGCCGGTATAATGATGCCGGTGCAGGCCGGCATCAACGCGTTGCTGGGAGCCCAGATCAAAAGCCCCATCATGGCCGCAGCAGTATCCTTTACAGTGGGTGCTGCATTCCTGATCCTGCTTTGCATCATGCTTCGCATCCCTGCACCGGCTATGTCGCTCTGGGGCAAGCTCCCCCTCTGGATGTGGACCGGAGGTCTGCTAGGGGCTTTTTTTGTGACCACCACAATTATTCTGGCTCCCAAGCTTGGGGCAGTAACCCTTCTGGCTTCACTGATCACGGCCCAGATGACCGCTTCTATTATTCTGGACCATTATGGTCTCATAGGTTATCCTGTACAACCGGTAAGCACGGGACGGATACTCGGGGTCATATTCCTGATTCTGGGAGTCCTCCTTGTGCAGAGATACTGACACAAATCCTTGATATCTGGAGGTTTAAATGAGTTTGGAGCAACAGGTCAAAGATGTTTCCCGCAAGGCCCGGGATGCCGGCAGGCTTATGGCCAGGGCGGACTCGGAAAAGAAAAACAGGGCCCTGGAAATACTGGCGGATTTGCTGGAGCAAAATAGCGCAAAAATCCTTGAGGCCAATATCAAAGATATCCAGGAGGCGGAAACAAGGGGGTTGGACAAAGCCAGGGTGGAGAGGCTCAAACTCGATTCCGGCGCCGTAAAATCCATGGCCGGAGCCTGCAGGGAAGTGGCTGCCATGCATGATCCCGTAGGAGAAATCGAGTCCATGCACAGAAGACCCAGTGGTATTACTGTGGGCAGGATGCGCATCCCCTTAGGCGTGGTGGCCATCATTTATGAATCCAGGCCCAATGTCACCATTGATGCGGCTATTCTCTGCCTCAAGGCGGGCAATGCCGTAATTTTAAGGGGCGGATCCGAGGCGGCCAATTCCAATGAGGCTCTGGCCGGGCTTATATCCACAGCTCTGGCCCAGAGCGGGTTGCCAGAAAGCGGAGTCTGCTGCCTGCCCTCCACTGACCGGGAAGCGGTACGCATAATGCTCAAGCAGGACGACTGCATAGACGTGGTCATCCCCAGGGGTGGTGAGGGGCTTATCCGTGCCGTGGTCCAGGATGCGACCATGCCCGTGCTCAAGCATTACAAGGGAGTATGCCACATCTATGTGCACAACGACGCCGACCTGGATCGGGCTGTAGATATTATCCAGAACGCCAAGGTTCAAAGACCCGGAGTGTGCAACGCCCTGGAGTGCCTGCTTGTGCACTCTGACGTTGCCGGAAACTTTCTGCCCCGTTTGAGCTACAGGCTGGCAGGTGACCAGGTGGAATACAGGGCCTGTGAGAGGTCCCTGCCTCTTCTCGGAGACGCTGCCAGGCCTGCTTCTCCTGAGGACTTCGGCTGTGAATTTCTGTCCCTGACCATGGCTGTGCGGGTTGTAGACAGCCAGGACCAGGCCCAGGAGCATATAGATAAATACGGATCAGGACATTCCGAGGCTATCCTGACCAGGGACTATTCCAGTTCCATGCGATTCATGCGGGAAGTGGATGCTTCAGCGGTCTTTGTAAACGCCTCCACCAGGTTCAATGATGGCGGACAGTTCGGACTGGGAGCTGAAATAGGCATATCCACCTCCAAGCTGCACGCATACGGACCCATGGGAGTGCGGGAACTCACCAGCACCAAGTTTGTGGTCCTGGGGGAAGGACAGATACGTGGTTGAGCATAGGGCATAGGGCATGGAGCATGGGGCATGGAGCATAGGGCATGGGGAAGATGGCATAGGGCATGGGGCATGGGGAAGATGGCATGGAGCATGGGGCATGGGAAAGAAGTATGCAGGTATGGGAGTATCGGTGTATGGGAGTGGGAAAAGGCTGTGTACGGGTGTGGGAATCTGGGCGTGTGGGAGTATGTAAACCTGGATTTTGAGATGGAAACCCTCGCATGAATCAGGGTCAGGAACATATTGAGCACAGGGCGGAGGAGCTTCGCCGGGAAATCAACCTGCATAATTATTATTATTATGTCCTGGATGATCCGGTGATAAGCGACGCCGAATATGACCGGATGCTGGCGGAGCTGAAAGACCTGGAAGAAAAGCATCCCGGACTTAAGCATCCCGGATCGCCCACCATGAAAGTCGGTGCCCCGCCGGCAGGGCAGTTTGAGCACAGGGAGCACTCCCTGCCCATGTACAGTCTGGACAACAGTTTTTCCCTGGACGAGGTCCGGGATTTTGTTCAAAGAATTAAGAAGCAGATTCCGGACGCGGACCCGTATTTCTGGGCGGAGCCAAAGCTGGACGGACTTGCGGTGGAGATAATTTATGAAAACGGACTGTTTGTTGCCGCCAGTACCAGGGGGGACGGGTACGTTGGCGAGGATGTCACCGACAATATCAGGACCATCAGAAATCTGCCCCTGACCCTTTTTTATACCGAATTTTTTCCGGAATACCTGGAGGTGCGCGGCGAAGTGGTCATTCCCAGGCAGGAATTCACCCGTCTCAATGAGGACAAAGCCCGGAAGGGGGAAAAGGTCTTTGCCAACCCCAGAAACGCAGCAGCCGGGTCTGTGCGTCAACTTGACTCCAGGATTACAGCCTCCAGGCCTGTTTATTTTTTTTCCTATGGTACAGGTATAAGCAGGTTCAAGTCCGGGGCCGGCTGGCAGAGCCAGGAGGAAATAGCCCGGGGACTCAATGCACTGGGTCTGCCTGTGGTTCCGGGAGGGCGGATCTGCAGGGATCCGGCAGAAGTGGAAGAATGCTACAGAGAACAGCTGGACCGTCGCGAACAAAGCGACTTTGAAATAGACGGCCTGGTTATCAAGGTCAACGATATAGGCCTGCAGCAAAGACTGGGCTTTACCTCCAGGGCTCCCAGGTGGGCCATGGCCGTTAAGTTTCCGGCCCTGCAGGGCAGAACTAAGCTCAAGGATATCCAGGTGCAGGTGGGAAGAACCGGGGTGCTGACCCCGGTAGCCATACTCGAACCCCTCAACCTGGGCGGAGTTGTGGTTTCAAGGGCCAGCCTGCATAATGAAAACGAGATACGAGCCAAGGACCTCAAGGTCGGGGACACGGTCCTTGTTCAGCGCGCAGGCGACGTTATCCCGGAAGTAGTCCGCCCGGAGACCCGGGAAAGAGACGGTACCCAAAAAGAGTTTGTTTTCCCGGAAAAGTGTCCGGCATGCCAGAGCCCTGTTGCACGCATAGATGACGAAGCCGCCATTCGCTGCCTGAACATGTCCTGCCCGGCCAGGCTGGAGCAGCAGCTTATATATTTCGCGGGCAAACAGGGGCTGGATATTGAAGGCCTGGGCAGGCAATGGATAAAAGTCCTGGTAAAGAAGGGGCTTTTATGCAGTCCGGCGGATATTTTCCGGCTAAGCCTTGATGATCTCCTGCCCCTGGATAAAATGGGCAGGAAGCTGGCGCAAAACATGCTGGACTCCATCAGGCTTGCGGCTCAAAAAGCCACTTTGCCACGGCTGATTGCAGCCCTGGGCATCAGGCATGTGGGAGTGGAGACCGCCAAGAGACTGGCTGCTAATTACAAAGATCTGGATGAACTTGCTGCTGCTGATAAGAACAGCCTGCAGATGATTGAAGATATAGGCCCGGAGGTGGCTTCATCCATCGCCGGATTTTTCGCTAACCCTCAAAACAGAAAGCTGCTGGAAGAGTTTAAGGAAATCGGCCTTTGGCCTGAGCATGCAGCCGCCGCCGGAGAGGATCTTCCCCTTAAAGGAAAAAAGCTTGTTTTCACCGGCGGCATGCACAATCTTTCCAGGGACAGGGCCAGAGAAATAGTGGAGAAGCTGGGAGGAAAGGTATCCGGTTCTGTTTCTGGCAACACAGACATGGTGATTGCCGGGGACAACCCCGGTTCAAAGCTGAGCAAGGCCCGCGAGCTGGGCCTGGATATCTTAAGCGAACAGGAGTTCCTGGACCTGATAGAAAACTGGTCCGCCAGCGCCTGAGCCCTGCTTATGCGCCTTTGAACATGCTCAAGGTTCAAGAAGAACTTCAGGGTTTGCGGATTTTCATTGCAGTTCATGCCTGCTCTTCCCCTTGCAAAAAAGTCATGCTTAGCAGTCAATTGTTTTGAGTTAAGAAAAAATACGCTATACTGGACAGGATCAAATCAATATATTTCAAGGAGGCTTTATGCAGACACAGGTAATAGTCATGGGAGCCAAAGGCCGCATGGGAAGCACTATTTCTAAGCTGGCCATGGAGGATTCTCAGCTTGACCTGGTGGGAGTGGTTGAAAGAGAGGACAACCTGGACGGCCTGGACAGCTTGTCGTGCAAAGTGGACAGCGATCTTTCCAGGATACTGGATTCTTTTCCAGGTGCAGTAGTGATTGATTTTACTGTTCCAGAGGCAAGCATGGAAACCGTGGAAAAATGCTCCAGTGCTGGTGCCGCGGCTGTAATCGGCACCACCGGCTTTACTGCTGAGCAGTCACAAAAGCTTGAAAGCCTGGCCGCATCCACCAGGCTTTTCTGGGCTCCGAATATGAGCGTAGGCATTAATGTCCTCATTCAGATCCTTCCGGAACTGCTCAAGAGCCTGGGTGAGAAGTACGACCTGGAAATAATGGAGATTCACCACAAGTTCAAAAAGGATGCTCCTTCAGGTACTGCGGTCAAGCTGGCCCAGATCCTGGCTGAAACCAAAGGGCTGGATATTGACAGGCACGGCGTATACGCCCGTCACGGCATAATCGGAGAAAGACAGAAAGACGAAGTGGGAGTTCAGACCCTGCGCGGTGGGGATGTAGTGGGAGAGCATACTTTTTATTTTCTGGGACCCGGCGAAAGGGTGGAGGTGACTCACAGGGCCCATTCCAGGGAGACTTTCGCCCAGGGCGCTCTAAGGGCTGCAAGATGGCTTGCAGAGCAGAAACCCGGGAAGCTTTATTCAATGGCGGATATTTTTGCCTGAAAACCATCAGGATAAACACTGAGTAACCATTCAGGTTGGGCAGGTACTGGCCAGGGGACAGTCCCGCACTTATTTTTTTCTGATGAACAATTTACAGATGCGAGCGTTAGAAAAATAAGTGCGGGGACAGTCCCCTGGCCTAATGCCATGAGTCACCACCGAGCACTCCCTGAATGGTTACAACACTAAAAACAGTAGCACCTGGTCAAGGTACGGAACTAAAGGAGTTTAACATGAAAGAAGGATTGATACTTTTTTTGAAGGTTATGGCTGTTCCTATTATAGCCATAACTGTAGTGCTGATTCTTATATTTACCAACTGATATTGCCTTCAGCTACAGTTAAATCAGGGATATGTCCCCGTGCCACATGCAAAAAGCTGAACAGATACAATTTGTAATTATTTGCAAGCTGAAAATAAAGCAACCACACAAATGTGATTCAATCAAAATATGAATTAATGTACAGATCACTTTTTAAATACATTTTGGTCTTTTTTGTGTTTACTGGAATGTCATTTTTGCATGTCTATGAATCCAGAGCACAACCGCTGGACTTTTCCAGCTTCTTGATCGATACTCAGGAAGACTATCTTGTGGCCATGTTTTCCATTGATATCGAGGAGTTTGAAAAGATTCAGAAGGCTTTGCACGATGGAAACAAGATAAGTATGATCTGTACAATAAAGTTGAAAAGGCACAGGACCCTTTTCTGGAATAAAAATATACAAGAGAAGACCATCGAGGTCGACATGGCAAAAGACCTCTTGTCAGAAGAGTACATGATCAAATTTCCAGACAAGACATATACTCTGAAAAAACTGCAGGAGGACAGCTTTGACGCTCTGTTTGAAAATATCAGCATAAAGCTCGCTCCGCTGGAAGAACTTATGCCCCAGAGAGATTACAGACTCCACATTGGAATAAGGGTTATTTCTAAGGACGTCCCCCAGTGGATAAAATCCACGCTGTTTTTTTTGTCATGGGATGTAGTTCCTGAAGTACGCTACGAGAAGGAGTTTTCATTTTAACCCTGCAATGACAATGATTTTACAAGTCACCCATTTTCTAAGCGTCATTGCAGGTTTAAAAAGTAACCATACAGGGGATGCCGGAATCACGCCTCGTGCCAGTAATCACAACCGAGGATTCTCTGAATGGTTACGTTAAAAATATAAGGTACTGCGAGAGAATTCAAGTACAGGGTTTTAAAGGTGAATCAGAACACTATAGAAGTTGCCGGTCCTGATCCCAGGGAAAAACGCAGAAGGCTCAGGGAGGTTTATATTGCCCTGGCAGCAGTGGGACTAATGGGCCTTCTGACCTGGATAGAACTGCACTTTTTCGGAGTTGAATCCTACCTTTTCCTGGCCTTCTTCAATGTGAACCTTATTCTTCTACTCCTGGTACTTTTTCTGGTTGTCCGAAATGTTTTCAAGCTGGTCATTGAACGCAGGCGCAAGGTCCTGGGGTCCAAGCTCAGAACACGCTTGGTGATGACATTTATCGCCCTGTCCATTGTCCCCACTGTCCTGATGTTTTTCATTGCAGTACGCTTTGTCCACACATCGGTGGACTACTGGTTTCAGGAGCAGGTTGGCCAGTCCATGCAGCAGGCACTGGAAGTGGGTCAGGTGTTTTATGCCTCAGTCAAGCAGGGCCTGGAAGTACGTTCGGAAATCGCTCTGGATCAGATCCGTTCCCAGCAGTATCTGTGGGGTGGCCCGGGCATGAGCAATTTTCTGGAGAACAAAAAGGAAATTGAACATGATCTGAGTCTCATGGGGATTATCAGCCCCTCTCTAAGTGAACAGAACTGGTTTGCTGATGAGGAGTGGGAAACTTACTGGCCTGAAATCAGGCAGAGCGTTCCCTGGGATGAACTGCTTGAAAGCCCTGAATACTGGACGGGCATGTGGCCCAGTGAAGAATCTGGAGACCTGGTGGTGGGCATTATGCCTGTGGATGAGGCCAGGACGGGCTTTCTGGTTATGGGGCAGACCCTGGAGCCGGGCCTTTTGTCCAGGCTGGACGGCATCGTGCAGGGTATTGAAGAGTACCGCAAGCTGGAAACCATCAAGAACCCCATGAAGACCGCCCTGTATACCATACTGGGGGTCATCACCCTGCTGATCATTTTCGGCTCCACCTGGTTCGGGTTCAAGCTGTCCAGGGAAATCTCCGCTCCAGTGCAGGCCCTGGCCGAGGGCACCGAAAGGATAGCCAGGGGAGATCTGAGTGTGCGTCTTCAGGATCAGTCCGATGACGAACTGGGGTTGCTGGTTCAATCCTTCAACAAGATGGCCAGGGACCTGGAAAAGAGTCAGAACAGCCTGACCCGGGCCAACATGCGCCTGGCCAGCCAGAATCAGGAGCTGGAATCCAGGGGCAGGTATATGCATGCAGTCCTGGATAACATTACCGCCGGAGTCATATCTGTAGATCATGAAGGCAGGATAACCACGGTAAACAAGGCCGCAGAATACATTCTGGGTATAGACAGCAGGAAAGTGCTGGGTCAGTACCCCTTAGATCTGGTGGGAGGAGAGTACGGCAGTCTGATTCACGAAGTCCTCAATCAGCTGCATGATCTTCCGGAATCCCAGTGGCAGAGACAGCTGGACCTGGAGGTTAAGGGGCGTATTGTCAAGATACTGGTAAATGCTGTGATCCTGAGAGGGGAGCAGGGGGACGATTACGGAATCGTGGCTGTATTTGAAGACATTACCGAGCTGGAAAAGATGCAGAGGCTGGCAGCCTGGAGAGAAGTGGCCAGGCGTATAGCCCACGAGATCAAGAACCCCCTTACCCCCATCAAGCTGTCGGCACAGAGGCTGGAGAAAAAGTTTTCTTCCAGTGTAAGGGATCCATCCTTCGAGCAGAGCACCCAGCTAATTATCAGGCAGGTGGAAAACCTGCAGCAGATGGTCAGAGAATTTTCCACCTTTGCCAAGCTGCCGGAGGTCAGGCCCAGGACTGACTCCCTGGACAGCCTGGTTCAGGAGGTGGTGTCCATGTTTGAACAGAGCCACAGGCAGATAGGCTGGGAGCTGACCATTGCCTCAAATATCCCCCAGTTCAGCTTTGACCGGGATGCCATGAAAAGGGTGCTCCTGAATATCTTTCTTAATGCGGCAGAGGCAATTGATAAAACTGGCGACGGTAAAGTGTCCATAGATCTGGATTATGATGCCCAGCTCAACAGGGTTTTCGTGCAGGTGGCGGACAATGGCCCGGGGCTTAGTTCCGAGGAAAGGGCCAGGCTTTTTGAGCCGTATTATTCCAGCAAAAAAGAGGGAACGGGTCTTGGACTGGCCATAGCCAAATCCATAGTTTCGGATCACGGGGGGTATGTCCGGGTCAAAAGCAATCAGCCACGGGGGACTGTCTTTGTTGTTGAACTGCCGGTGCGCAATCCCGAAAGCGTAAGCATAGCCTGATACCCCCTGGTTTTTTCCTGCAGAGCATCTGTTTACCGCCTTTATGGTAAACAGGAAAACGGTGCAGAGACTGTCAGCTCCCATCAATCTTGAGCTTACCTGGAGGGTCGAGGATTTTGGCCAGCTATACAGAAGAAAACATAATGGTCCTGGAACCGGACCGGGATCGTGCCCTGGAAATTGCAGAAGATCTGAATTTGTGGGGGCTGAAGCCCTGTATTTATGCCAGTCATTTCCGGGCCCTGGGCAGAATGGAGGAAAAAAGGTTTCCCCTGGTTCTTGCTTCCATGGAGTATACCGGAATCGACGGCCTGGAATTCTGCCGCATATTGAGAAAGCGTCAGCAACTGGGGCAACTGGACTTTGCATACATAATCCTCATGGGTGAAAACCAGCATCGTACCAGGATATGTGCAAGCTTTGACGGGGCGGATGACTTTATCATCTATCCTTTTTTAAGGTGTGAACTGAAATGGAGGGTCCTGTCAGGACTTTCCAGGTACCGGCAGCATGAAAAGTTACAGACATCATCCATGTATGACCCGGCTACCCTGGCACTTAACGAAAAGGGCCTGAAAAAGGCATTGTACCAGGAAGTAAACCGCATGGGGCGCAAAAAAGGATTTCTGTCCGCCGCGGTTCTTGATTTCAAAAACAGGGAGTGGATGGAAGTAAGTCTGGGGACCGGCCTTTGCACACGGGTAAAAGAGGAAGTCTTCAGGTTTTTAAAAGAAAAGCTGCGCAACTATGATCAGCTGGTCAGGACAGACCAGGACCGCATATGCATTATATCAGGGGAAAACGATATAGACGGGATCACCGGTATGTTAAAAAGAATTTCCGCTTTCATTGCTGAAATGGAAGTGAATGAACCCGGCACCAGGGATTTTGATTTTTCTCTTGCAGGATCCTTCTTAAGTGTTTCTGTGCACAGCACTTATGCCGACATCACTGCCTGCGCAGAACACGTCCATGACTGGATCAGATCCCGGGACAGTTTTTCAGGCGCAGTGACCGGGTATTCCGGGACCCTGGATGAAAACGGCATACATGTAGATGGAGAACCGGTTCGCATGCATCCCGGGTCAGGCGCAGAGGATTAAGTGAGCCGACTTAGGACCGGGACATCTTTTATCCTCTGCATGAAGCCGGCTCCGGGCTGTAATTTTTTAACCCGCTCTGGCTGGCTGAATACAGGTTCATGTGCAGGACCTGAAGAGATGTTTCCGGACAGCAGGAGCAGGCATCCAAAGCAATGCGCATCATTTCTGGAACCTTGAAGGGAAGAGTTTTGAAGACCGGGTCCGGTCCGGGCTACCGGCCAGCTACCGGCAAGGTACGCGAAGCGATTTTCTCCATGCTCCATGGACAGATTGAAGACTGGTCCCGGGTACAGGTGCTCGATCTTTTCGCCGGCAGTGGAGCCGTGGGCTTAGAAGCCCTGAGCAGGGGAGCATGCACGGCGGTGTTTGTGGAGAATGACGCCCGGGCCGTTAAGATACTGCAGGAAAACCTGCAGAGACTTCAAATCGCAGTAAACCGGGCTAAACTGATAAAAAAAGACGCAGAGTCTTTTCTTGCCCGCAAGGCAGAGCATGGATTTGAACTGGTGTTTGTGGATCCTCCCTACGGAAGGAATCTCTTAAACCAGGTGCTCCCTGGAATTATCAGCCAGGGCTGGCTTTTGCCCCGGGGGGTCCTTTGCGCAGAAGTCGAATCCAGACTCCAGGTAACCCCGGAAACTTATCCGGGGCTGGACCTTATAAAAGACAAGCACTATGGGCAGACAAGGATATTGATGTGGCAAAAGACAAGTTGACAGCGGTTTATCCCGGCACATTCGACCCCCTCACCAACGGTCATGTGAGCTTAGTCAAAAGAGGGCTGGACATATTCGATGAAATAGTGGTGGCGGTTGCACTGCACTCTCCCAAGAATCCACTCTTTTCTCTGCAGGAGCGGGTGGACATGGTCCAGAAAGCCTTTGAACCTTTTCCAGGGGTCGTAGGTGAGCCTTTTGAGGGGCTTTTAATAGACTATGTGCGCAGAAAAAATGCAAAGGCTATTTTGCGGGGTATGCGCGCCGTGGCCGATTTTGAATACGAATTCCAGATGGCTCTCATGAACAGGCGTCTGGACCGCGGTATCCAGACTATTTTTCTCATGACTGACTACAAATGGCTTTATATCAGCTCAACCCTTATCAAGGACGTGGCCAGGCTTGGAGGAGACATTACCGGCCTGGTTCCCGAAAATGTCCGGCTGGAACTGCTCAAAAAGTGCCGCAACAACAGTTGATCCCAGCGATAAAATCTTTGCCGGCGTACCAGTTAATTCATGAGCAAAGATAATGCAGACAGGCTTCCACGGATCATTTGCATTCTTGGCCCTACAGGAAGCGGAAAAAACAGGCTGGCCCTGGAGCTGTCAGGTTTTTTTCCAGTACAGATAATAAACTTCGATTCCAGACAGGTTTACCAGGGGCTTCCCATTATTACGGCTCAACCGGGTAAACACGAACTCGAGGTATGTGCGCATCACCTTTACGGTTTTCTCTCGCCGGACAAGAGCATCAGCGCAGGACGTTTTGTACAGATGGCCAGGGAATGCATCCAGGGGGTCCGCCGGGAATCCGGCATCCCAGTACTTGTGGGAGGTACCGGGTTGTATCTCAGGTCACTGATACATGGACTGGCCGAAATACCTCCCGTGGGAGATGACGTCCGAAGGGCTTTACAGCTGCGCTGCATGCATGAGGGACCGGAAATTCTGCACCGTGAGCTTCAGGAAATTGACCCTGAGTATGCCACCAGGATCAGTTGCAGGGACAGACAAAGGATTACCAGGGCGCTGGAAGTTTACCAGGACACCGGATTCAATATGACCGCCTGGCATAGAAGCCAGCCCAGCGGTCCTTTTTTCCGGGTGCTGAAACTTGGGGTTTATACACAATGGGAATATTTGGAACAGGGATTGCTTAGAAGAATACAGGATATGCTCAGGGCCGGGGCTGTGGAAGAAGTGCAGGAAGTATGCAGAGTGTACGGTTTCAACCGGGACCTGCCGGCCATGACAGGGATCGGATGCAGGGAGGTGATGGACTTTCTTGCAGGAGATACGGATATGCAGAGCTGCATTCAGAGATGGTTCAAGAATACCAGGGACTATGCTAAAAGGCAGATGACCTGGTTCAGGAAGGAATCCGACGTACACTGGATCCAGGCGGGTGATTTTTCCGAAGCCAGGGGCATGGTTGAAAAATTTGTTGAGAGAAGTTGAACACTGGAAAACTATTACAGGTGTTGGTGTTGATAATTTTCGTCAGGCGTATTATTTTCATTACTGGAGCAAGCAGAATATGAAATATTTACTGACGTTACTGATGGTGCTTTGCCTGGCGGCCGTAGCCGGGGCCGGAGAAAAAGACCAGGGGGAAAAAAGGGATTACGTCCGCCATATCGGCACCGGAAGTATGAACTGGACTGAAGGCCGGGTCCATTCAACGGGTTCTTCCAGGATGCAGGAAATGGAAGACAGGACAAAATCGGTCCGGGCGGCCGAGAGGAAGGCGCTGGTCAAGGCCAGAAAAAAACTTCTTGAAAACCTGCAGCAAATCAATGTGGACTCTTCCATCACCGTCGAGGACCTTTCCCGGGAGAATCCAGAAACAGCCGGCCGGCTGCAGACCCTGGTGCATCATTCCAAGGTATGGGATACAGTGTATTACCATCACCCCGAGGGTGAAGTGGAAGTGCATGTCTTTCTGGATCTTCTGGATCAGGACGTGCAGCGCATGCTGCCGGGCAGGGTTTTCGCAGGTCCGCAGTGGAAAAGAAATGGTAATGTGGTTGTGGAACTCACCCCCTATTGCCCCTTGTATATAGATGCCACCGGCCTGTCTGCCAGGCCGTCCCTTATCCCGGCAATACTGGATCGAGACGGCAATATACTCTACAGAGCATCGGTTCTCGGGGAAAGACCCGGGGCGGACAGGGGCCATGTACGTTACATGCGTGTGGACAAGGATCAAAATATTACCAGGCTGTATGAGTCCGGACCTGACGGCTTCAAGATCGAGCCGGAGCGGACAAATGGAAGGCATGACAGCGATTTTGTGCTTTCCTGGGAGGACACCCTGGAATTTCAGGATATCATGGACAGTATCCCCGAAGGCTGCCCGGTGATCATTATCATGGGAGAAGAATAACTTTGTCTATTTACAGGATATTATTGTTCAGTCTGGTGTTTTTTCTTCTGGGATTGTCTTCCGCCCAGGCCTGGCAGCAGGTCCAGGTGGATGTTGAGCTGGACGAGGACAAAAGCTTCCAGGAACTTCAGCAGCAGGGCTTGAGATCGGGCTACAGCCAGGCTGTAATCCGGGAATCCCAGCGTATAGTCCCGGGTGAACTGTCAGAAAAAAGAAAAGAAATGCTCGGGGAGCACCTGGACTGGAGAATTGACGACCTCATCCTTGGATACCGCATTTTTTCCAGGGAGGAGGTGGATGACCGCCTGCTGATGGATCTCGAGGTGAATGTCGACACCGCGGCCTTAAGGAGCATCCTGCAGAGAACGGGGGTTTATTACACAAGTACTGCGCCCTGGAAATACGATCTGAGTACGCGGGGGTCCGGACCCGGTGACTTCGGCATGCTGCAGCGCCTGCAGACAATAACCGGGGTGGAAGTAGACAGCGATGCGCCCACCTCTGTTTCATTGACCCGCCGGCAGGATGGCAGCTGGAGCGGAGTCATAGACTATAAGGACATCACTCATGAGGTTACCGGAGGGAACCTTTACAGTGTATGGTCTGATTTATGGGCGTTCTTTTTTACCCGGCCGGAAGTAATGTCCGAAATGACCATGGATTTCACTTTGAAAACCACGGGCTGGGCCACAACCGATGCCATCATGCACTTCGACGAGATGATTCTTTCCTGGGATGAGAAAGTGGAAAAAGGAAGCATTCTGTATATTCATACCGATGTGCCATCCTACAGGGCCGGTTGGACTCTGACCACCCTGAATCCGGATCTTCTGAAAAAACGTCTTGGAGAGTATCTTCCATCAAGAGGGGTATACCACACTATAGATGAAAACACACAATAAGATCAGGTGTAGTTTACAGGAGCATAAAACAGATATCGGCTGCAATTCTTCCTGGACGGTTCCCAACGCCCTGACACTGGCAAGGTTCGCAATGGTGCCCGTATTTCTGGGCGCCTTTATCCATGAAGCTTATCTTCTGTCCCTGGCAGTATTCATCCTGGCCGGAATAACCGATGCTCTGGACGGTTTTCTGGCGCGTACCCTGGAGCAGCGCTCAAGGCTGGGGGCTGTGATTGATCCAGTTGCGGACAAGCTTCTGGTGCTGACCGCGTTTCTGTGTCTGGGTCATGCAGGATGGATTCCCTGGTGGCTGATAGTGGTGGTTGTCCTGCGGGAAGTCTTGATTGTATCCGGTTTTGCATTTTTTCGATTTACCGGAATGGATGTACGGGGAAAGATCGCCGCCACCCTGGACAGCAAGCTTAATACCCTGGGGCAGATCATGCTGGTGCTTTCGGTCATGTCCTCCATTGTATTTGAGGCGGCTGCCCTTGATCCTGTGTCGGGTATACTGATTTATGCTGTGGGCGGATTGACCCTGATTTCAGGTCTTCACTACCTGCTTCTGGGGCTCGGCCTGGTGTTTTTTTCTGGAAATGATGAGAAAAACACGGATATGTAAAAGGGTCCAGTCCAGCAAAGGTGTTCAGGCAGGGCCTGTATTACTCTTTTTTCTGCTCTTCTTCCTTTTCCTGGCCTTCTTTATCCTTTTTCTGTTCTTTGTCCTTCTCCTCGGAAGGGGTAACATCTATTTCTTCAGGCTCTGTTGTTGCTTTCTTGAAATTCTTGATGGCCTTGCCCATTCCGGCCCCTATTTCCGGCAGCTTGTTGGCTCCGAATATGACCAGGACAATGACCAGAATAATTATCAGTTCTGTCATGCCGATTCCAAACATATACGTTCCCTCCCAGTTTTTGGCTTGCCCATGATCTATACACCCAGGCTACAGGACGGTCAAGGCGCAACTCGGTGCTCTCGCAAAAAGATTTTGCATGTTTACCCGAAAGCATGATTGAAGCAGGGTAAAGCCGACCAGGCAGGGCTGATAAATCATGGTTGAAGTTTTGAGCCGGTACAGATAGAAAAATCTGTTTAAAGGAAACATCGACTGTTTACACAGGATAGATTGAAAGATACCGGGGCGGGGAACCTGCCCCAAAACTCTTGAGCACAGGAGCACCAGCATGGAAAGAGTGCTTGTAACAGGTTATGGATACCCGGCCTACAAGGCGGCTCAATTGGTCAAAAAACTGAAGCCGGAAGTGGATCTTTTATGGATAACCGAGTACAGCGAGGAAAAGTATCCCCTGGAAATGGTGGAACTTTTACTGGGACTGGGCGAGAGCCCGGCTGACTGGTCCAGAATCAGGGCCAGGGTCAAGACCGATTTTGAAAAAAATACACGCATGCCGGTTATCGCACCTGTAAGAGTCAAAAAGATCCGTTTCGACCTTCAGGCCAGGGAGGTATCCTTTCTGTCCAATACGGGCAATATGAACTATTTTTTTGACCAGGCATTTATTTTTCCCGAACCCGCCTTCCAGGCCCCTCAATTCGCACCTTCGGGGGGGCTTTTATGGCCGCAGAGTTCCTGTGTTGAGCACGTGGTGAACAACTGGGGCCACCTGGAGGCCATACAGGTGGTGGGAAACGATATGAGTGCCGTCCAGGCCCTGGCCTGCGGCGAAAAAAGCTTTGAGTGGGTCAGATCGCAAAACTTCTTTTCCAGGCAGGTGCAGTTTTTTGTGGATGAATATCTTAAGTCCAGGGGCGGCAGCATTTCAATATGTTCTGACCTGGATAGAGAATCTCCTGAAACTGAACATGAAGAAACCGGCAGAACTGTGGTTTACTGCTCCAGGCCGGTACTTGACTTAGAGAGACTGAAAGCAATGGGCATTGATTCCCCTGTGGAATACCTGCAGGATTCAGGGGTGTACATCCAGGATAATATCTGCATAGCAGCCCCTTATGCCGCCCGGGATTATCCCCGGCACCCCACATCTATGGAATACAGCCTTCAAACAGGCCTTTTTGCAGTACAAAGTCTTTTGGGGGACGATCCCCCACGGCCTCCCCAGAAAAACACCCGGTCCTGGAACATGGCCGGACTGCATGCTGGAAGCGCCGGGTTAAACCCGCAGCAGGCCCTGGAAAAGGGGTTCAGCCCGGAATGGGCCATAGTAAGCGGTGCTGACCATCCTTTGAAAGAGGCCGGGCATGTCCTGCATCTGACTGTGGACAAGGATTCCCGCCGGATCCTGGGCGCTGAGTGTGCAGGAAGAGAGGCTGCCGCCTGGGTGGACATGGTCGGTCACCTGGTGCAGGAAAATGCGGTGCTTGAAGACCTGGTGAAGCAGGAAACGGTTTCCTTCGGGTTCGGCCTGCATCCCCTGAAGAAATGCGCCCGTATCCTGGAAAACAAACTTGGCTCCAGAATACTGGGCATAAACCCCACTGAGCTTGAAGAGTCCTATAACCAGGGGGCCGAGTTTTTTCTGCTGGATGTCCGCAGTCCTGAAGAATACCAGCGCATCAGGATTTCCGGGGCTGAAAATATCCCCTTGCCGGAACTGAAGAAAAAGGCCGTCCAGATACCCAGGTTTGTCCCCCTGGTTCTTTATTCCAGGTGTTCAGGCAGGGCTTACCAGGGTGCAAGACTGTTACAGTCCATGGGCGCCAAGCAGTTATACGTCCTGGACGGCGGAATGGAACTGTGGCCGCTGGCAAATGAGACCGAGCAGGAGGCCGGTTCCGGACCGATTGTCGTGCCGTCCGGCTGCAGCATATCCTGCTGCTGAAGACATGGCTGAATCAATAAATGGGCAAAGTGACCAGTCTACCCGGGCGAAACTGTGTCTACTACAGTTTCGGCCGCTGCAAATACGAGGAATATCTAAACCCCGGATACCAGTCTTCATGGCAATGCAGGGTGCTGGCTTTCCTGGAAAAGGATTATGACGGCCTTATCAGCAAGGCTGATGCCTTTGACCTGAGCTTTGATCAGGTGGAAAAGATCTGGGAAAAAAGATTTGCCGGCATCGGATCCTGGGCGGATTTATGCGGATCATACCTGCCTGCCGGCTCTGAAGATGATCGCTGCGCCTGTCTGTTCGGCAACGCCTGTGTCCTTATGATGCCGGAATGTACCGGGGTATGCAGACTGTACAGGCCGCGTGTGCAAAAAGATATTGAGAGTTGAGAATCTTTTGCCTATAACGATATCAGGCGTTCAGGCCGGGCAGGAAATTCAATACATTTTTTTAAGCCACCAGGAGCACAAATGGCAGGCCCGCCAAAGATAATTCATTTCCCTTACATGCATGAAGAACTGGTTTCACCGGGGCTTAGGCCCATGGGCCTTTTCCTGAATCCGGGGATAAAAGATCCCCTGGATATCTTTTTTACTCCCCAGGGCCTTGTTCTGGATAAAGGACTTTCTGAGTACTTCCTGGAACAGTGCCGGCAGTTCGGAGAGCAGTTCAAAAAGACCTCGGACATGACCCACTTGGGCATGGCGCAGATGGAGGACTTTTATACCGGCAGCACCCAGTCCATTCAATACGAGCTTTCCACCTACGGCAAAAGTGACGAGGCAAAAGAAGACCATAAGGAAGACCTCCTCCAGGCCCAGCAGTACCTGCTTCTCAATTTCGCCCTTGAAGAGAGGCTGCTGGAACTCGGCAGAATTGATGCCGACCTGAGCCTCTCCTGGAGCAGCTTTGACGAATCCCTGGGGATAGATGATGAGGAGGAGCGCTTCCAGAACATGGCCAGGCAGTCCATCAGCCCCCAGATAAGCACTGATCACTGGCAGAAACTCTTGAAAGCCTATACCGCTTTCCTGCCTCCACAAGGGATTTTGCTGGTACACGAGGAATCAGTTAGCCAGGAACTGCAGGAGTATGGGATTGCCTGGGAAAGACATGATCCGGACCACTTTTTTCCGGGTCTTGCTGACAGGAAGGGGCTGGACTTTTTTTGCGCCACGTTGAATCTTGATAAAATCGACAAAAAAAAGCAGAGCTTTGCCCGGGAGGTGAAGCTGCTCAGGGCGGTGAGCTCAACCAACAGCCTTCAACAGACAAAGGAGTAAGGATGAGTCAGGCTAGCATCGGTAAAAAGATCAAGAAGCACAGGGATATGGAAGAGATCAGCCTGGAAGAGCTGTCCAGGCGCAGCGGCCTGGATACCGATTTTATCCGTTCAGTTGAAGAGGATGATATATACCCTTCACTGGGCCCGCTTCTAAAAATCGCCAGGGGCCTGGGGGTCAGACTGGGCACATTTCTGGACGATACCGTGGTCCAGGATCCCCTTATTGTCAGGGAAAAGGACAGGCAGGAAGAGCTGACAATGCTCAAGGGGAAGGAAAAGCCCGCAGCCCTGCGCTTTTATTCCCTGGGAAAAGGCAAAAGCGACCGCAAAATGGAGCCTTTCTTCATTGAAGTGTTTCCGGAGCCGCCCCAGGACAAAAAGCTGTCATCTCATGAAGGAGAAGAGTTCATCATAGTGGTTGCCGGAGAGATAGAGCTGGTTTATGGTCATGAAACCCATGTCTTAAAAGCTGGAGACAGCGTCTACTACAATTCCATAGTGCCTCATAACGTATCAGCCAGAGGCGAGGGTCCGGCCAGAATTTACGCCGTACTCTATTTTCCGGAATAGGACCGGGCGGCACCGGCATTACGCGGAGAACAATTTATGTGGGACCAGTCTTTAAGGGAGATAACCCTTGGAACGCTTCTGGATGAAGCTGTGGAAAATTATCCTGATAATGATGCAGTAGTGTATGTTGACCGGGATTTCCGCCTGACATACAGGGAGTTTTCCCACGTGGTGGACCAGATGGCCAGAGGGCTTATGACCCTGGGGGTGAAAAAGGGCGAGAAAGTGGCCATCTGGGCCAGCAATGTCCCGCACTGGGTGGCCCTGCAGTTCGCTACGGCAAAGATAGGTGCCGTGCTGCTTACCATCAACACCTATTATAAAGAGCATGAGCTGAGCTATGTGCTCAAACAGTCCGAGGCGGAAAACATATTCATAATCGACGGGTTTCGTGATACCGACTATGTCCGGACCCTGTACGACCTTGTCCCGGAGCTTCGCACCCAGGCCAGGGGGTATCTGAACAATAAGGATTTCCCGCACTTAAAAAGGGTGTTTTTCCTGGGGCAGGAAAAACACCGGGGGATGTATTCCCTGCCGGAGCTTCTGGCACTGGGGGGCATGACCAGCGACAGGGATTACCAGGCGCGCCGGAGAGAGCTTGATCCCCACGATGTGGTCAATATGCAGTACACCTCCGGCACTACAGGCTTCCCCAAGGGAGTGATGCTTACCCACTACAATATCGCCAATAACGGTTACTGGATTGGGGAGCATCAGAAACTGACTCACAGGGACCGCATCTGCCTGCCTGTTCCGCTGTTTCACTGTTTCGGGTGTGTACTCGGGGTGCTTGCGGCTGTAAGTCATGCCAGCACCATGGTCATACTTGAGGGGTTTAATCCGCTTATGGTCATGACCTCTGTGGAAGCAGAAAAGTGTACCGCTCTTTACGGTGTGCCCACCATGTTCATTGCTGTTCTGGATCACCGCATGTTCTCCAAGTTTGACTACAGTTCCCTGCGTACCGGGATTATGGCCGGCTCTCCCTGTCCGGTCAAAGTCATGCGGCAGGTGATGGACAAGATGAACATGAGCGAGGTAACCATATGCTACGGCCTGACCGAAACCTCACCGGTGATGACTCAGACCCGCACCGATGATGACATACGCAGAAAGACCGAGACAGTAGGCAGGCCCATGCCGGAGATAGAGGTACAGGTGGTGGATCCGGAAACCAACAGGACCCTGGGGCCAGGAGAACAGGGCGAAGTCTGCTGCCGGGGATATAATGTCATGCGCGGCTATTACAATATGCCCGAAGAAACCAGCAGAACAATTGATGCTGACGGCTGGCTGCATTCCGGGGACCTGGGCGTAATGGACGAGGATGGGTACCTGAGCATCACCGGTCGCCTCAAGGATATGATCATCAGGGGCGGAGAAAATGTTTACCCCAGGGAAATAGAAGAGTTTCTGTACACCATGGAAGGGGTGCGCGATGTACAGGTGGTGGGGGTGCCCAGCAACAGATACGGAGAAGAGGTAGGTGCTTTTATTATCCTCAAGGAGGGTTACGATTACGCCCCCGAGGATATAAGGGACTTCTGCCGGGGCAGGATCGCCAGGTACAAGACTCCCAAGTATGTTGCATTTGTGGATGAATATCCCATGACCGCCAGCGGAAAGGTCCAGAAGTACAAGCTGCGGGAAATGGCTGCAGAGCTTTTTCCCCAGGCCATGAGATGACCTGACTGACTTAATTTATTATTGGAGAGTTTGTTGATTATCTGCAATCCACTGAGTTCCATGAGCCTGAAAGGGCTTGAAGGGATTATATTCGACTGTGACGGAGTCCTTTTCGATTCCAGGGACGTTAATATCCATTTCTACAACCGTATCCGTGAATATTTCGGGCTCGGACCCCTGAGCGATAATGAAGAGGAGTTCGTGCACATGCACTCGGTGATGGACTCCCTGCGGTACATATTGCCTCCGGAATGTCTGGATCGCCTGGACGAGGTGCGCAGGCAAATAAATTACAATGAACTTCTTCCATACATGCGCATGGAAGAGGGGGTGCCGGACCTGCTGGATCTGCTGCGCTGCAAGGGGCTGCGCATTGCCATAAACACCAACCGCACCACCACCATGAACCTGTTGCTGCAGATGCACGGCCTTGCGGACTTTTTCTGGCCCGTGATGACCGCCGGACAGGTGAACAGGCCCAAGCCCCATCCTGAAAGCATGTACAGGATACTGGAGATGTGGTCGACAAGTCCAGGAAAAGTGGCCTTTATAGGCGATTCTGTGGTGGATCAGTCAGCTGCAGGAGGTGCAGGCGTTCCTTTCTGGGCCTATAAAAACCAGTACCTGGACGCAGACATGCTCATTCCTGACTTCTGGACCCTGAGGGAGTTCATTGCAGGGCGGCTTTAAGCCTTCAACGACACTTTGAGGTTTTAAAACAGGTCTGCTTTTTCACTCAGCAGATGACTGAACCGACAAAATTTAACGGAGGATAGATGAACGTGTTTGCCAATTTTTTGATGGCCCTGGTAAGTGTTTTTGATACCCTGCTTACCCTTTACTTCTGGATTGTGATTATTTCCGCTTTGTTGACCTGGGTCCAGCCCGACCCCTATAATCCAATAGTAAGGGTACTGCGCAACCTGACTGAACCGGTGCTGCACCGGGTAAGGACCTGGCTGCCTTTTGTAAACATAGGGGGAATTGACCTGTCTCCCATTGTGGTGCTGGTGGGTATTCAGTTTATCAAGATTTTCGTTGTCCAGTCCCTTTACCAGGCTGTAGCCGGTATGGGCTGAGGATATGCTTGACTCGGCCTTTCGTACTTAAAAAACGGCCGGGACGTATTTTTAGTTCCGGCTCACTCCCTGTTTTTTTCATAAGGGGGAAAAATGGACATTTCAAAAATTGATATCCTGAACAAAAAATTTTCCACATCTTTATTTGGTTATAAAAAAAATGACGTGGAAATGTTTCTGCAGGAAGTGGCCGACTACGTCGGAGAACTGGCTGAAAAGAAATCACAGCTGGATCAGGAGATAAAACACCTGGAAGAGAAGCTGCAGGAGCACAGAAGCAGAGAGGAAGTGCTGCAGAATACTTTGCTCACAACTCAGAAAATGACCGATGACATCAAGGCCAACGCCAACAAGCAGGCCAAAGTTATTGTCCAGGAGGCCCAGTCCAAGGCCGAGGATATATTAAGGCAGGCGCACAAGAGGCTGGCCCAGATTCACGAAGACATATCAGAACTGAAAAAACAGCGGGCTCATTTTGAAATCAAGCTCAGATCCATGATAGAGTCACATCTGAAACTGCTTGAATCACATGACGAGGAACACCTGCACCTGGAGGAAGCTGAATCCAAACTCAAGTTTCTGCAGAAGTCCTGATTGCAGGCTGATGAATTGATAATGCCCTTGCGTGGGCAAGGGCTGATAAGATATAGTGATACTTGCATGCAGTTTCTGGAAAGATTGGACCCGGAAACCTGGATTTTAAGGGTTGTGTTGAAGCCGGGAGCAGGCAGGGATGAGGTTCTGGGCATACATGCAGGACGGCTCAAGATTTCAGTTAAGGCTCCTCCTGTTGACGGCAAGGCCAACAAGGCCCTGTGTATTTTTTTATCCAGGTTTCTTGGAATCAGAAAAAAACAGGTATGGATACAAAGGGGGCTGCAGAGCAGAAACAAGGATCTAATTGTAAGCGGTGTTGCCGGGACGGTTTTTAATGCCTTGAAGCATGTACAGTAAACTAACAAGGAGGTCATCATAAATGGAGCAATATGAAAAGGATCTGATAGCCAGATACAGTGAAGAGGATGAAGAACTCAAGAAGCTGCTGGAAAATCATCAGATGTATGAAAAGCAGCTGGAACGTTTTGAAAATAAGCATTTTCTTACCCCCAGCGAGGAAAGGGAAGTCAGGGAGATAAAAAAGAAAAAACTGGCAGGAAAGACCAGGATGCACGCTATACTGGACAATTATAAAGCCAAGGAGGGTAAGTAAAATGGAGCTCACCGGAGCTCAGATCCTGCTTGAATGCATGAGGCAGGAGGGCGTACAACACATTTTCGGGTTTCCCGGGGGTGCAGTCATTGACATCTATGATGAACTGCCCAAGTCATCAATTCAACATTTTCTGGTTCGACATGAGCAGGGGGCGGTGCATGCGGCGGACGGTTACGCCAGGTCAACAGGCAAGGTGGGGGTGTGCCTGGTGACTTCCGGTCCCGGTGCAACCAATACAGTGACCGGCATTGCTACTGCCTATATGGATTCTATTCCTCTGGTGGTCTTCACCGGCCAGGTTCCCACGGCGCTCATCGGCAACGATGCCTTCCAGGAAGTTGACATCGTAGGCATTACCAGACCCTGCACCAAGCACAACTATCTCATCAAGGATGTCAAAGAACTTGCTCATTCCATTAAGGAAGCATTTTATATTGCTTCCACAGGAAGGCCGGGTCCGGTGCTTGTGGATCTTCCCAAGGATGTCATGCAGGCCAGGACTGAATTTGATTACCCCAAGACCATCAGCCTGCGCAGCTACAATCCCAATTACACACCCAACAGGAAACAGGTAAAAAAGGCGGCTAACCTGCTGGCCAAGGCGGAGCGTCCCCTGATTTACTCCGGGGGAGGGGTGATCTCTTCCGAAGCCGGAGAGATACTTACCAGGCTGGCCCGCAGGTTTTCAGTGCCGGTGACCTCCACCATGATGGGCCTGGGGGCCTTTCCCGGCAATGACCCGCTCTGGCTTGGAATGCTGGGCATGCACGGCACTTATGCTGCCAACATGGCTGTCAATAATGCGGATGTTCTGCTTTCAGTGGGTGCCAGGTTTGATGACCGGGTCACCGGCAAGGTGAATACTTTCGCCCCCAGGGCCAAGATAATTCATATTGATATTGATCCCACTTCCATCCGCAAGAATGTCAACGTGCATATTCCTATAGTTTCCGACTGCCTCAATGCGCTAAAGACCCTGGACGAGGAAATGGGCGAGATCAATGAGGTTCAGTGGGAGGAAAAGCATGCCTCCTGGGTCAAAACAGTCAAGGGATGGAACCAGGAACAGCCTCTCAAGTACGAAACCGTCCAGTCCGGCAAAATCAAACCTCAGTACGTGATGGAGCAGGTCTATGAACTGACCAAAGGCGAGGCCATCATCACCACTGAAGTTGGGCAGAACCAGATGTGGGCAGCCCAGTTCTACAAGTACCACAAACCCAGGACCTGGATCAGTTCCGGCGGTCTGGGCACCATGGGGTACGGATTTCCGGCGGCCATCGGAGCACAGGTGGCCAACCCGGACAAGCTGGTCATAGACATTGCCGGAGACGGATCAATCCAGATGAATATTCAGGAGATGGCCACAGCGGTATGCTACAATCTGCCGGTGAAGATAATCATCCTGAACAACAGCTACCTGGGCATGGTCCGGCAGTGGCAGGAGCTATTCTACAACAAGAACTACTGCGCCACCTGCCTGGATACTGCCCCGGACTTCGTCAAGCTGGCCGAGGCTTATGGCGCTGAGGGCTACCAGGTGGACAAAACCGAAGACGTGGTTCCTGTTCTGAAGAAGGTCTTTGCTTCCCCCAAGACCTGCATCGTGGACATCCGCGTGGAGCCCGAGGAAAACGTTTATCCCATGGTCCCTGCCGGGGCCTCATTAACCGAAATGCTACTGGTCTAGGAGGCTGGCTATGCGACACGTTTTATCAGTACTTGTGGAAAACGAGCCCGGAGTGCTCTCCAGGGTAGCCGGTCTTTTCAGCGGCCGCGGCTTCAATATAGACACCCTGAATGTCGGTCCCACCCTGGAAAAAGGGGTTTCGCTCATGACCATAAGCACCCATGGCGATGAGCAGATTATCGAACAGATAATCAAGCAGCTGAGAAAGCTCATTACAGTAATCAAGGTGGTGGATCTCTCGGATACCAAGGCCGTAGAGAGGGAGATGGTTCTAATAAAGGTCCATGCATCTGAAAACAGCAGGGCTGAGATCCTGCGCATCGTGGATATTTTCCGGTGTAAGGTGGTGGATGTAAGTACCGATGAGCTTACCCTTGAAGTGACCGGAGATCAGGGCAAGATCAACGCCATGGTCAACATGCTGCAGCGCTTCGGCATCAAGGAATTCGCCAGGACAGGCACTGTAGCCATGAAGCGGAGCATGCAGTTTTAGCCTGGCATGTCCGGGTTTTTATCACTACAGCGAAACTTATTTATTGACCTCCGGGGACTGTCCCGCACCTACTTGGAAATGATTTCATGAAATCGCTGGAACTTGCTGAGAAATCAAGTAGATGCGGGACTGTCCCCAATTGAGATACCATACTGTATTTTATAAGTTTCGCTGTAGTGTTATTGATTGTTGAAAATATATTGTAAATCAGTTTAAGGAGCTATGATGAAGGTTTACTACGAAAACGATGCGGATCTTTCTCTTCTAAAGGACAAGACCATTGCTGTCATCGGGTACGGCAGTCAGGGACATGCCCATGCCCAGAATCTCCGGGATTCCGGCCTGAATGTAGTCATCGGCCAGAGACCGGGGGGAGCCAATTACAACCTGGCCAGAGAGCATGGATTTGAACCAGTGGCCGCGGCAGAGGCAGCCAGGCAGGCTGATCTTATCCAGATTCTGGTGCAGGACCAGTATCAGCCAGGGGTTTTTTACAATGAAGTCCTGCCTCATCTTGATTCCGGCAAGACCATGGTTTTCAGTCACGGATTTAATGTGCACTACAACCAGATAGTCCCGCCAAAGGACGTGGACGTGGTCATGATCGCCCCCAAGGGACCGGGCCACCTGGTGAGAAGGGAATATGCCCGGGGCGGCAGCGTTCCGGCTCTGGCCGCAGTCTACCAGGATCATACAGGACAGGCCTGGGATAAGGCCCTGGCATACGCCAAGGGTATCGGAGCCACCAGGTCCGGGGTAATCCAGACAACATTCGCCGAAGAGACAGAGACCGATCTTTTCGGTGAGCAGGCAGTACTCTGCGGTGGAGTAAGCGCTCTTATCCGGGCCGGCTACGAGACTCTGGTGGAAGCCGGTTATCAGCCCGAGGTGGCTTACTTTGAGTGCATGCACGAACTAAAACTAATTGTGGATCTGTTGTACGAAGGTGGATTTACCCGGATGCACTATTCCATCAGTGATACAGCTGAATACGGTGATTATTCCCGCGGCGAAAGGATTGTCGGGGATCAGGCCAAACAGGAAATGCGCAAGGTGCTGGGAGAAATCCAGGACGGCGGATTCGCCAGGGAATGGATCCTGGAAAACAAGGCCGGACTGCCTGCTTTTTACGCCCAGCGCAGAAAGTACCACAGTCACCAGATCGAGGAAGTGGGTGAAAGGCTTAGAAAAATGATGGCCTGGCTCAACAAGTAAAATATCAGGCAAAAAAACCCCGCACTTATTTTTGTACAGGACACCTTTCAGGCAGTCCATAGCATGAAGCATGTCTTCCAGCCTGAAGGCCGCCTCACTTTTTTTCGTCTGTACAAAAATAAGTGCGGGGTTGCCTGTAGCCTGCCTCAGGCTTATAGTAATAAGCTTTGCAGTATATTATAAAACTTTACCATTAAAAGGATTTTTTTCAGTCCGGACCCTCATTGTCAAGCAAGCAGATGCAACAAGCACCCTCCACTGAATATTCTCCGGAAAATACAAAAACCGGAGGCCGCTATGCATACCTGTTGAATACCGGCGCAATCAGCGACCACGATCTGCAGCAGGCCATGCGCGTGGCCAAAAAGGAAAACCTGCGCATGGACGATGTCCTGGTGGAGAGGCTGAAAGTGGACAAACAGGCACTGGGCCGCTCTCTACAGGAGTATTACGACACAGATTTTGTTTCCTTTGATCAGTCGTATGTCGCGCCATTCGAACTTTTTGAACAAAAAAGGCTGGATCCCGAATTTCTCAAGAAATATGAGTGGGTGCCCCTGGAAAAAGAGGGGGGCAATATTATTGTCCTTGTGAACAACCCCTATGATCTGGGACGTCTGGATGAGATCCGCTTTATTTTCGGAACAAGCAATATCGTGGCCAGGGTGGGGATACCCGGCGATATCCGGCGTTTTATCGAGCATTTTCACCAGCAGTATCTTGCAGAACAGAGCATGGCTTTCCTGGGAGAGGAGGACGGTGCTGCTGCTGAAGAGTCTGAAACAACTACCGACTACATTGACGAGGGAGAGCTTACCGAGCATGACAGCGAGGTGGTCCGGCTGGTCAATGCACTGCTCCTGGAGGCCTGGCGCAGGAAGGCCTCAGATATTCACATCGAGCCCAGTCCAGGTTCCAGATACTGTCTGATCCGGATGCGCGTGGACGGTACATGCCACGAATTCAAAAAAATACGCCTGGCCCTGGCCAAACCGCTGGTGTCCAGGCTTAAAATCATGTCCAGCCTGGACATAGCCGAAAGAAGGCTGCCCCAGGACGGCAAACTAAAGATAAAGCTCCCGGAAGTTTCCCAGGTTCTTGAGTTCAGAGTGGCCACAGTGCCCACCACCGGAGGACAGGAAGACGTGGTGCTCAGGGTTTTGACCTCGGGAAGACCCATTACTCTGAAAGAACTGGGGTTGTCCTCAAATAATCTGGAGCACTTCGACAAGCTTATCAAAAAGCCCTACGGACTGATACTGGTAGTAGGTCCCACCGGTTCCGGAAAAACCACGACCCTGCATTCAGCCTTGAGCTGCATCAACACCCCGGACAAAAAGGTCTGGACAGCAGAGGACCCGGTGGAAATCAGCCAGGAAGGCCTGCGCCAGGTACAGGTCAATCCCAAGATAGGCCTTACTTTTGCGCATCTTCTACGCTCTTTTTTAAGGGCTGATCCGGATGTGATCATGGTGGGCGAGATGCGCGACAGGGAGACGGCTCATATCGCTGTGGAGGCCTCCCTGACGGGACACATAGTTTTCAGTACCCTGCACACCAATACTGCTCCGGAGACCATTACAAGGCTTCTGGATATGGACCTGGATCCTTTCAACTTCGCTGATTCTCTGCTCTGCGTCCTGGGCCAGCGGCTCATCAAGACTCTGTGCCCCAGGTGCAAGGAGAAATATAATCCCGACTCAGCGGAATTGCAGGAACTGGAGATGGAGTACGGAGAAGGTTTCAACGCTTGGAAGGAGCATTATTTCCATAAAAAAGCTGTACTTTACAGGGGCAAGGGCTGCAGGGACTGTATCGGCGGCTACCGGGGGCGTCTGGGCATCCACGAATTGATGCTCAATACGGATAAGATCAAGGATCTTATCAAGTTTCGAAAATCCGCCGAAGAAATAAGACAGCAGGCCACCATGGAGGGTATGCTTTCCCTTAAACAGGACGGCATACACAAGGTGCTGGCAGGGTTGACGGATATCCATCAGGTCCGGGCCGCCACCGGGGCCTGATGCGGCAGGTTTCAGGCGGCCGTGAAGTTTTTCCTTGATTACTTGGTTCAGGGGATTTAGTTGTGTCTTGCTTCCTCAACTTCCACAAAAAACTTTAGAAGCATGGGGCAATGGTAAAAAGAAGTCAATCTGCCCGGGGATGCGGTCATGGCCTGCGTTTATTACACAGTGTTTCACAATTTTTAATCCTGGCTCCTCGATTTTATTATGAGTGATCTTCTTTCTCTAATCGGCAATACTCCCTTAGTGGAAATAAAGGCCCTGTCCCCGAATCCCGGGGTGACCATCCTGGCCAAGCTGGAAATGTCCAACCCTGGTGGCTCGGTCAAGGACAGGGTGGCCCTGGCCATGATCGAGAGGGCCGAGAAGTTCGAAGGCCTGGGACCGGGCAAAACAGTCATAGAAGCCACCTCCGGCAATACCGGCATTGGCCTGGCCATGGTCTGCGCGCTGAAAAAATACCCCATAAAGCTGATCATGCCTGCTTCCGCCTCGGAAGAACGTAAAATGATCATGCGCGCTTACGGAGCGGAAATAGTTTTAACTCCGGGGCACCTGAGTACTGATGGAGCCATAGAAGAAGCCTACCGCCTGGCCAGGGACTTCCCGGAAAAGTATGTCCTCATGGATCAGTTCAACAATCCTGCCAGCATAGAAGCCCATTACCATACTACCGGACCCGAGATCTGGGAGCAGACCGGGGGTAGTGTGACCCACGTGGCCGCCTGCCTGGGCACTACCGGCACCATAATGGGCATCACCAGAAGAATGCGCGAGCTGAACCCCGAAGTGCGCTGCATAGGCATTGAGCCTTATGCCGGTCACAAGATACAGGGGCTCAAGAATATGCAGGAATCCTATCCCCCGGGTATATACAGCAAAAAGGCCCTGGACCGGATAATTCACGTCAGAGACGATGATGCCTGGGCCATGTGCCGTGAACTGGCCCGTAAAGAGGGCATTTTTGTGGGCATGAGTTCCGGGGCGGCCATGGCCGGGGTACAGCAATTGGCCAGAGAGATGCAGGAAGGGGTGCTGGTGACCATATTGCCGGACGGAGGGGAAAGATATCTGAGCACACCTTTGTACAGCATTCCTGAACTGGATGGAATCAAGATCTATGACCTGCAGAAAAGAAAAAAGGCTGTTCTGCAGTGTTCCGGAAAAAAACCCGGAATCTTTACTCCCGGTCCAAGAACCAACTTTTTTCAAGACCCGGATTTCTGGCGGCGGGCTGTATTTCTGGATGTGCTCTGCCGAAGGCTTGAGCAAAAGGGGCATGACCCCAATCCGGTTGCAGCTGTGGCTGATTTCGACGACCGTACCCTTGAATGCATGCGGGAAAAGGGAGTGTCTAGAGAGGACTTCAGCCGTGAGACCCTGGATTCTATCCAGGAGCTGGCCGGCAGAATAAAGCTCAACCGAAACTTTAACTTTTTGCCGGCAGCCGGATCCCTGGATACCGGGATCGAGATGTGCAACAAGCTTCTCTCCAGAGGGCTGGCCTATGAAAAACTTCGCTGCGTATATTTTGACGTGGGCCGGGACAGGGATTACGGACTTCTGGCAGGCATTGATCCGGAAAAGATCATTTCCGGTAAAACAGTGGACCTGGAAGACTATGTAAAGGACAGCCCCCGGGATTTCACTCTGCTCAAAAGGGCCAGTCTCAAGGACCTCAAGGAAGAAAATGTGCTCAAGACCAAGTGGGGCAATGTCCGGCCATCCTGGTATCTGCAAATGGCAGCAGTGGCAGCGGAGAATGCCGGTCATCTGGACCTGGTCATGGCTGGTGAAGCACACCTGTTTCCGCATCTGGACAATCTTTTGAGCATCTGGAAGGGCTCCACCAGTTTAAGGCCGCAGTGCTGGAGCCTGGCCCTGCCGGTTCATCACCAGGAAAAGGGCGCGCCACTGCCGGGAATACAGGAAATGGCCCGGGAGATGGGAGGTTTTCATCCCTTGAGAATGTGGCTTATGTCGGTTTCTTATCACAGGCCGCTAATGTTTTCCCCCAAAAACCTGGAGATGTGGGTCAAAAACTGGAAGCGTCTGCAGGAACTTATGGGCAAACTCAAGATTTGTGCTCGCGGTATCCGTCCCGACAAGGAGACCGGTTCGGAAGTGGAGAAACAGAGCCGGGAACTTGGGCCTGCACTTTCAGACTGCTTGGATGATGACCTGGCCCTTTACAAATTCTGGCCGCAACTGTTCGAGTTCTGCAGAAAAATGCAGAAGCTTCTGGACGAAAATTTGATGGATATCCGGGATGCCGGGTCATGCCTGCATTATATGCAGGATATTGATTCAGTACTCAAAATTATTGACTGGCAGGCTTTGCCCCTTGCTGAAAACGAGTACCCTGTGGAAATCAGTGAATTGCTGCAGGCAAGGGCAAGGGCCAAAGAAGCAAAGGACTTTGTTGCAGCGGATGAGCTGCGGGACAGGGCTTTAAGTTCCGGGTTCCGGCTGGTGGACACCAGGGACGGGACCCGTGTGTATCCAGCCGGGAGTAAAGAGAATACGGAGGAGAAATGACTGAAAAACACTGGATAGCCGTTGGGGACATCCATGAAAATGCGGTCAACCTGCAACGGATCCGCAAAATATCAGAGGCCAGAGGAATCCTTGTTTCCGGAGATTTGACCAACGTAGGGGGCAGATCCACGGCCAGAATGCTTCTGGATGAAATCAGGAAGGTAAACCCCAACGTCTATGCCCAGATAGGCAACATGGATACCAGGGAGGTGGACAGATTTCTGGAAGAGTCCGGGGTGAATGTGCACAACAGGATAGTCCTCCTTGAAGACGACGTCTATCTGCTGGGACTTGGATACTCCACGATCACCCCTTTTAATACCCCCTCCGAGGTAAGCGATGAACAGCTCGAAGAGTGGCTGCTGGCTCACCGGGAAAAGGCATCCAGAATAAAGCACCTGATATTTATGACCCACACCCCGCCTTACGGCACCAAGACGGATATGTTAAACTCAGGGGCAAACGTGGGCAGCCTTGCGGTAAGAGAGTTCATAGAGGACGTGCAGCCGGAAGTCTGCATTACTGGACATGTCCACGAAGCCAATATCGAGGATCACGTGGGGGGCACAAAGGTGATAAACCCGGGTACCCTGAGCGGCGGAGGCTACGTCGTGATCAGGTACGATGGTGTGGGGCTGGACGCACAGCTCAAGCAAGTCTCATGATAATATACTCCTGGAATGTAAACGGCTTCAGGGCGGTTACGGGCAAGGGTTTCTGGGAGTGGTTCCAGGACAGAAATATTGATGTCCTGTGCCTGCAGGAGACCAAGGCTCACCCGGACCAGCTGCCCGCAAAGGACAAAGATATCCCAGGGTATAATATCTACTGGAATCCGGCCCGGATCAAAAAAGGCTATTCCGGAACAGCCTGTTTTTACCGGCTGGAACCACAGCACATAAGTACCGGCCTGCCTCAGGAGCATCTCAATGGAGAGGGCAGGATGATCCTCATGGAGTATGAATCCTTCTATCTCTTTAATGTCTATTTCCCCAACGGCCAGATGAGCCATGAGAGACTGAAGTTCAAGCTGGACTATTACGACCGTTTCCTGGAATACGCCCAGGATCTGCGGCGCAAAAAGCCCATTGTGGTCTGCGGGGATTTCAATACCGCCCACAAGGATATTGATCTTAAAAACCCCCGGGCCAATGAGGACAGGTCAGGATTTTTGCCCGTGGAAAGGCAGTGGCTGGACAAGTTCATAGATCACGGGTACGTGGACACTTTCAGGATGTTCAACCAGGAAGGGGGCAACTACACCTGGTGGACTTACCGCTTCGGGGCCAGATCCAGGAATGCCGGCTGGCGTATAGATTATTTTTTTGTGTCTGAAGAGCTGCGAATCAATGTGCAAAACGCCTGGATAGAACCTCAGGTCATGGGTTCAGATCATTGTCCTGTGGGGCTTAAACTCAACATCTAAGGAGCAGGCATGCAATACCAGGATACCATGTTTTCACCTGCCTCAGGTTCCAGGGCGGCTTTGCTGGATCTTGTCCAGATGCTCACCGGCCTGGCCCTGGTGGTGTTTATGTATCTGCACGCTCTGTTTGTGGCCAGTATTCTGCTTGGTCCCCAGGTTTTCAATACCCTGGCTGACTTTTTCGAAAGGTACTACCTGGCCCAGGTGGGAGGTCCGCTTCTGGCCCTGGTCTTTCTGATCCATTTTTTCATGGCCGCCCGCAGGATACCTTTTTCCCAGCAGGACCAGAAAAAAGTCTGGTCCTTCAGCAGGCTACTTGCTCACAGGGACACCTGGCTGTGGACTGTGCAGGTGGTTACAGCCATGATAATCCTTATCATGGGAGCCATTCATATCTGGGTGGTGCTAACGGACCTGCCCATCACCGCGGATAAAAGCGCCGCCAGAATTCAGACAGGATTCTGGCTTGGCTTTTACCTCCTGCTTCTGCCCATGGTGGAACTGCATGTGGGAGCAGGCTGGTACAGGCTGGGGGTCAAGTGGGGGGTCATTAAGAGCAGTGCCCGCAAAAAGGCCAAAAGGGCGGAATATTATATCACCGGGTTTTTTATCCTCCTGGGCCTGATTACCCTGGCCAGGTTCATGTTTGTTTCAGTTTCATAAGGCTTATCCATGCGCATAATTTACACTGATCTTCTTTGTATCGGAGCCGGCCTGGCCGGTGAAAGGGTGGCCATAGAAGCGGCCCGGGCCGGGTTTGAGACCATCTGCCTCAGCCTTGTCCCGCCCAGACGTTCCCATTCCTCGGCCGCCCAGGGCGGGATGCAGGCAGCTCTGGGCAATTGCATCAAGGGTGACGGCGACTGCCCTGATGTACACTTCCAGGATACGGTCAAGGGCTCGGACTGGGGATGCGATCAGGAAGTGGCCCGGATGTTCGCGGATAACGCCCCGCTGGCCATCAGGCAGATGGATCACTGGGGAGTGCCCTGGAACAGGGTGGTGCCGGGAAAATCCTGCTATTACAAGGGCGGGGAAAAGCTGGAAAAGGAAGAATCAGAGGACAAATCCGGCCTCATCACCGCCAGGGATTTCGGGGGCACGGCCAAGTGGCGGGCCTGTTACTGCAGCGACGGTACCGGCCATGCCATGCTTTACACCATGGACAGCGTGGCCGTACAGCACGGGGTGCAGGTGCATGACCGCACCGAGGCCTTAAGCCTTATTCATGACCAGGAGAGGTGCCACGGTGCAGTTGTCAGGTGCCTTAAAACAGGGGAGCTGAGGGCTTATATATCCAGGGCTACACTTATTGCTTCCGGGGGATTCGGGCGAATTTACCGGGCTTCCACCAATGCCGTGATAAACGAGGGCGGAGGACAGATAATCGCCCTGGATACCGGGGTGGTGCCTCTGGGCAACATGGAGGCGGTACAGTTTCACCCGACAGGCATAGTGCCCACGGACATCCTGGTCACCGAAGGGTGCCGCGGAGACGGGGGGACACTTCTGGACGTAAACCTGGAGCGGTTTATGCCGCAGTACGAACCAGAAAAGGCTGAACTGGCCTCCAGGGACGTGGTTTCCAGGCGCATGCAGGAGCACATGGTCAAAGGGATGGGGGTAAAAAGTCCCTACGGGGAGCACCTGTGGCTGGATATCAGGCACCTGGGCCGGGAGCACATCACCACCAAGCTGCGGGAAGTAGATGAGATCTGCAAGAATTTTCTGGGGGTAGACCCGGCCGAGTCTTTGATACCGGTTCGTCCCACCCAGCATTACAGCATGGGCGGGGTGAGAACGGACAAAAACGGCGCCGCTTACGGCCTGAAAGGGCTTTTCAGCGCTGGAGAAGCCGCCTGCTGGGATATGCACGGGTTCAACCGCCTGGGGGGCAATTCCCTGGCCGAGACAGTGGTGGCCGGCATGCTGGTGGGCCGCAGTGTGGCCGGGTTTCTTCAGGAGGAAGACATGAGGGTGGACACCGCACTGGTGCGCGGCGAACTGAAAAAACAGCAGAAACGTATCGATACCCTCAGGTCCAGTACCAGGGGGGAAGCCCCGTTTGAAGTGCGAAACCGCATGCAGGATATCCTCATGGATTACGTGGGCATTTTTCGCAATGAAAAAGACCTGCACCTGGCAGTGGAAAAGCTGCAGCAGGTCCTGCAGAGTGCGGAAAATCTAAAGCTTTCTTCCAGCGGAGCAGGAGCCAGCCCGGAACTGTCCCTGGCCCTTCGCCTGCCCGGCATGGTCAGGCTGGCCCTGTGCGTGGCCTTCGGGGCCCTGGAGAGGCGCGAAAGCCGGGGGTCCCATGCCAGGGAGGATTATCCGGCCCGAAATGACCGGGACTGGCTGGTGCGGACCCTGGCCTTCTGGCCGGGAGGCCGGGCCCTGCCCAGGCTGGAGTACGAACCTGCAACAAAGGTAGTGGAAATTCCCCCTGGAGACAGGGGGTATGGCGGATGTGAAGTCATCAGTGCTGAAAGTTGAAGTGCAAGTAACTATTCAGCCCGCAGGAGTTTCTCGCCCGCAGGAGCTGAATAGTTACAAATGCAAAAGGATAACCAAATTTTTAATAACTTTAATGGAATAAAAGACGGTTTTTTTGATGAACAGAAAGCTGACCTTTTCCATATTCAGGTATAATCCCCAGGAGCCAGGCTCCAGCCCCGGGACACAGGAATTCAGGCTTGAGGAGACTGAGAACTTGAATCTTTTTGTGGCGCTGAATCTCATCCGGGAAAAGCAGGATCCATCCCTGCAGTTCGACTTCTGCTGCCGGGCGGGTATCTGCGGGGCCTGCGCCATGGTCATCAACGGAAGACCCGGGCTGGCCTGCCGCACCAAGACTGCTGAACTGCCGGATAAAATAGTCCTGATGCCTTTGCCCGGATTCAGACTGGTGGGGGATCTGTCCGTGGATACCGGGGCCTGGTTCAGGTCCATGAACGAAAGGGTCAGGGCCTGGATACATACTGATGAAGATTTTGATCCGGATGCTCCTGAAGTGGTCATGGACAACCATGTTGCTGAACAGATTTATGAACTGGACCGCTGCATTGAGTGCGGATGCTGCATCGGGGCCTGTGCCACGGCCCAGCTGCGAAGCGACTTTATGGGAGCCGCAGCCATGAACCGCATAGCCAGGTTTATGCTGGACCCAAGAGATAAGCGTAATAACAGGGATTATTTCGAAATCGTAGGTACGGACCAGGGTATTTTCGGGTGCATGGGTCTTCTGGGTTGTCAGGACGTTTGCCCCAAGAATCTGCCTCTTCAGGATCAACTGGCCCATGTCCGGCGTAAAATGGGCCGACAGGCTCTGAAAAACATCCTGCCGTGGTACAGGAATTAGATTCACCCAGGTACACAAGGAGAACAGATGCGAAGTATTGATGCCCGGGAAGTCACCAGGCAGGTTTCACAAATGGTGGTGGAGGCCAACATGGTGCTGCCCGGGGATGTTTCCACCGCCCTGGAAAAGGCCTGGGAAAACGAGGACAACCCTTCCGGCCGGGAAATCCTTGGGCAGTTGCTGGAAAACGCCCGGCTGGCCCGGGAAATGAGTCTGCCCCTTTGTCAGGATACAGGGCTGGCGGTTTTTTTTGTGGAACTGGGCCAGGAGTGCAGGTTGCGGGGAGATTTGTACCAGGCTGTAAATGCAGGGGTCAGCAGGGGTTATGAAGAGGGCTTTCTGCGTAAATCAGTCTGCAATCCCCTGAGCAGAAAAAACACCGGCGACAATACTCCGGCGGTTATTCATCTGGATCTGGTACCCGGAGACAGGCTTAAGATCCGGTTCATGCCCAAGGGGGGTGGCAGCGAAAACATGTCCGGTCTGGCCATGCTTACTCCATCCCAGGGTCTGGAGGGGGTTAAGGAATTTGTCCTGCAAAGGGTTGCCGGGGCCGGTCCCAATCCATGTCCTCCGGGAATCATTGGAATCGGCATCGGGGGATCTTTTGACCAGGCACCCCTGCTGGCCAAAAAAGCTCTGTTCAGGCCCCTGGATGATATCCACCCGGAGCAGGAAGTGCGGGACCTGGAAGCAGAACTTTTCGAGGCTGTGAATGCCCTGGGGATAGGCCCCATGGGCATGGGAGGCAGAACCACATGCCTGGGGGTGAAGATCCAGGCCGCGCCATGCCACATTGCTTCTTTGCCTGTGGCGGTGAATATCCAGTGCCATGCAGCCAGGCACAAGGAGGTCAACCTGTGAGTCGGGAGATCAAATTGAGTACACCCCTGCAGGAAGAGGATGTCTTACACCTGAGAACCGGGGACAAGGTTCTTTTAAGCGGGCATATCTATACCGCCAGGGATGCAGCCCACAAAAGGCTTTTACAGGATCTGGACCAGGGTATTGAGCCCCCCTTTAATCTCCAGGGGGCTGTTGTATATTATGTTGGCCCCACTCCGGCCCCTCCCGGGCGGGTGATCGGATCTGCCGGTCCCACCACCAGTTCCCGTATGGATGCCTACACACCTCGCATGCACCAGCTGGGGGTCAGGGCCACCATCGGCAAGGGCCGCAGGAGCCAGGAAGTTAGGCGCGTACTGCAGGAGCAAAAGGCGGTCTACCTGGGGGCCACCGGCGGGGCCGGGGCACTCTTGTCCAGGTGTATTACCGGTTCCCGGGTGCTGGCCTTCGAGGAACTGGGAACAGAAGCCATCCGGGAACTGGAGGTCCTGGATTTTCCCCTCCTGGTGGTCAATGATGCCTTTGGCGGGGAACTTTACGTCAGCGCCGGGCAGTAAGCCTGCAAAACATTCAGGAAAAACCATGCTGGAAACAATCAAGGAAATAATACACCAAAACGACCTGGCGGTACTGGCCACTTCCCACGAAGACAGGCCCCATTGTTCACTTATGGCCTATGTGCCTGACAGTGACTGCACCAGGATCTACCTGCTCACCCTGAAAGATTCCAGAAAATTTGCCAATATTAGCCGCAATCCTTACGTGAGCCTTTTGGTGGATACCAGGGATCCCCATGAGCCCAGGAAAGACTACAAGGCCCTGACCATAAGCGGGACCTGTGCTCCAGCGGACACCACGGAGCAGGAAAAACTCAAGCAGGACATGGTGAAACAGCATCCACAGGTCAAGGAGCTTGCAGATAAACCGGACTGCGTGCTTTTAGTGGTAAACATAAATTCCTTTCTCCTGCTGGACGGGGTGTCTACGGCTCATTATATTGAACTTGATGATCAAACGGCCAGGTAAATGGATAAGGAGGGGCCGGGGTGGTTGCATAAGAACCCTTCCTTTGTTTTCAAGTTTTAAGGGAGTATAAAGCATGAGCAGTGACAGCGTATTTCAGGAAGTCAAAGATTTTTACCGTATCATTCCCCTGCAGTCCCTGAGGCGTACTCCGGGAGTATTTTTTGACAATGTCCCCATGGAGTTCCTGCCCAGGATTGATGCTATAGACCGGGTTCTGCACCAGGGCGGAGCCGTCTCCCCCGGCCCTGTGGGGGATGTACAGCGCCCCTGGTATATGCATCCCCACCAGGATGACAATCTTATAGTCCTTTACGGCGTGCGGGATGTGGATATTTATATAAACGGCCACGGCATGACCAGTTTCAGGGTGACCCCGCATGAGATCATCCAGAACGGGGAGGTACTCTATGACGGCCCGGCCATGCTGGTCTGGCCCAGGTATGTATTTCACCGCATAACCAGCGGGGAAGAGGGGTCCGCCTCTTTGAATTTTGCGGTACATTATCAGGGGCTGGACATGCGCACCAATTTTAACATCTATGACCTGGATACAGAGACTGGAAGCTTCGAGGTGATCCGAGAGGGATTCAGGGACCAGTGAAATGCATGACTGCAGTAACCGGCTTTGAACCATGCGGTTTTTCTTGCCAAAGGCATAGAAGTGCTTAAATACCATACCAGTACAGGTGGAAATATTTTGTAATTTTTCCCGGCAAAAGCTTAAAAAAAGGGTAACCATTCAGGGGGTCCTCGGTGGTGACTCATGGCCGGTACCTGCCCCTGAATAGGCCAGGGGACTGTCCCCGCTGAGTAATGACTGTGCAGCTTCATTTGATTTCGCGCCTGTACTTTTTGTATTCGTGAAGGAAAAGTGTCGCGGGGACTGTCCCCATGGCCGGTACCTGCCCCCTGAATGGTTACAAAAAAGGAGATGCAGATGGATATTTCAAAGGCCATAGCAGAGCTTAAGAAAGAAGAAGGTTTTACGGAAAACGTAGGCATGGTGCTTGTTCACAACGGGGTTGTGCGGGCCTGGTCCAGAAAGGACCGTTCCCTGGTGAAAAAAATTGAGGTTACTCCTGATCATGACAGGGTCGAGGCCATCAGGCAGCGTTACGAAAAAAGCCAGGGGATTTTCAGGATAGTGGTCCAGGCCAACTCAGGTATCCTGGAGCCTGGAGATGACTTGCTTTTTATAATAGTGGCCGGGGATATACGTGAAAACGTCAAGCCGGTACTTTCGGATATACTCGATGAAATCAAAAAAGAAGCCATATCCAAAAAAGAGATGTCCTGATGCCCTGTGTGCCCTCCAGGGCTTGAATCTTTCTGTTTAAAAATCCGGGAAGCTGATCCAAACTGTTTCTTGCCATTTGGCCCGCACTATGTTTAGGTGTAATTATTGAAATTGAGTTTTTGGAGGAAATGAATGGATTTTCCAGAATTAAGATTTAAAGACCTGGTAGCCAGGGTGCCCATTATCCAGGGGGGTATGGGAGTAGGCATCTCTTTATCCGGACTGTCTTCGGCCGTTGCCAGTCAGGGTGGAATCGGGGTTATTTCAGCGGCCATGATCGGCATGAATGAACCTGATATTGCTAAAAAACCTGAAGAGGCCAACATAAGGGCCCTGCAAAAAGAGATAAGAAAGGCCAGGGAAAACTCTTCCGGTATCCTGGGCGTGAATATAATGGTGGCCCTGAGTAATTTCGCCGAACTGGTGAAAACCTCCATCAAGGAGGGGGTGGACATTATCTTCGCCGGGGCCGGTCTGCCTTTTGACCTGCCCCAGTATCAGACTCCTGAATCCAGGACAAAGCTGGTGCCCATAATTTCTTCGGCCCGGGCGGCCAGGATCATGTGTAAAAAATGGCTTTCGCGCTTTAATTACCTCCCGGACGGCCTCGTGGTAGAAGGCCCACTGGCAGGGGGGCATCTGGGCTTTAAGAAGGAACAGCTGGATCTACCGGAGTTTAAGCTGGAAAACCTGGTACAGGAGGTTGTGGCGGAAGTCAGGCCCTTTGAGGAGGAGCACGGCCAGACCATCCCTGTTATTGCTGCCGGGGGGATATATTCCGGAGAGGATATCTGCCGGTTCCTGCGCCTTGGAGCATCGGGGGTGCAGCTTGGGACCCGTTTCGTGGCTACCCATGAGTGCGACGCGGACATGGCCTTCAAGCAGTCCTTTATTGACTGCACTGAAGAAGACCTGATGATAATCAAGAGTCCCGTGGGCATGCCCGGCAGGGCCGTACGCAACGAGTTTCTTGAAGATGTAGAGCAGGGCGGCAGACAGCCCTTCAAGTGCGTCTATCATTGCATAGTCACTTGCGACTACAAGAAAACCCCCTACTGCATAGCCTCTGCTCTGGCCAATGCCAAAAAGGGAAAGCTGCACCGGGGATTTGCTTTTGCGGGCCAGACCGCTCACAGAATCAAGGAACTTACTTCCGTTGAGGAACTTATTAATTCTTTACGCCGGGAATACGTGGAGGCCTGCTCATAAGTTTACCTGAGCAGGCCTTTACGGCTATGATTTATTCCCCGGCCAGCACTTCTATTTCTGCTTCCTGAATAGTGTTGCCGCGATACTTGACCAGGGGCTTGAAGACTCTGGAAACCACCTGCTCTCCGGGGAGCAGTTCATGAGTCAGAACGAATTCCACCCTGGCCTCCATGTCCTCCTTGTACTGCCTGCCCTCCAGGTCCACTATTTCATACCCCTTTTCCTTCAGCGCCTTGTAGGACCTGGACAAAGAGGACTTGATATCCCTGGTGGTTTCATCTTCAGGCAGTTTCCTGGAACGCTTTACCAGTTTGTACAGTTCATCGGCAAGGCTCAGGGCAAGAGCATGATCAATTTCCTGCTGCCCCGGATCACCCTGCGTCCCGTCCTGCTGCTGCCCCGGTTGGGGCATGACCAGAGAAAGGCTTTCCAGGAGTTCAGCCAGTTTTGAGTCCTGCAGGGCCTGCTGTTCCTGAAATTCATTTCGAAGTTCCTGGCTTGTTTCTTCTACCAGTTTCTGCAGTTTTCTGCGTCCACGCCTGGCACCTATCGCCCCTGCCAGCCCGGTGAGACCAAGAAGCAAAGCAAGGGCCGCCGCTCCTGCAGTGTAGAGTATACGTTCATCCATCGCGTCTTCCAGGTCCCTAAGCCCGGCATCTGTCTCCTGCAGCCGGTCTGCAAGGCCCTGGTCCGTATATTCAATTTCCCGGGACAATTGTGAAATCTTATCCCTGAGCTCGGTCTCAATCCCTTCAACCGTTTCCTGCTGATTTTTCAGATTCTGCTCCAATTCCGATGAGATGCGCTCTGCCTGGGACTCTAATTCGGATCTCAGCTCGGATTCCTTCTGCTGCAGGGCTTTTTCAAAATCAGCCAGGCTTTCTTGAAGCTCTCCCAGCTCTCCAATGCGCTCCAACTGTTTTGAATATTCGGCATCGATTCCCGAAAGCTTTTTAGACAGCTCCTCAAGCCTTGAATCCACTTGTTCATGGGAGACTTCCATGCCTTGTACTGCCTGCTGCAGGCTGTCTTTGATCTCCCGCAGTTCCTCCAGAGAGCTTTCCGCCTTTTCCAGGCGGTCCTGCAGCTGCTTTATTGAAGCTTCATGCTCCTCAAGGCCGGTTTCAACCTCATGGATATCCTGACGGTGTATATCCAGGTATTCTCTGAACAGACTCTGGTCACGGCTTATCTGCTCTTCCAGCTCGGAGAACTTGCGGGAGAGCTCACGCTCCAGTGCATGCAGTTCGTCTTCCAGCTGCATTACCCGGGTGGACTCTTGGTCCATGAGGGCGTCCTGCGAGTCCGCAGGTGAACCGTTCAGCTCTTCAGCCCCTGCTTCCTGGTTAGTTGCATGCTGGGAGGCAAAAAAGAGCAGGGTGCACATTAAAAACGGCAAAATTGCAATAAAAAACAGATGTTTTTTCATGTCTGCTGAACCTTATTATTATCTTAATATTCTGGTAACTAACTCATTGTCGGGATAAGAGTATACTCAAGGGTTGCTGCTTGAGGCTTAGACTGTCAAGCTCAATCAGGCTGTGAGTAACAGCAGTATGCTTTACTCCCCTGCCCCCGGGGCAGAGTTGTCCTGAATGATTTGAGCTTAAATCTTTAGTTCTTCATGTGCAAATGACTTTTTGACCACAAAGCTTACTTTTAATCAGGCTCAAAGTTCAGGACAAAAAAACATTGCTATTTTCTGTTCAGGCAGTTAATTTATCCGGCTGTTTTATCAATATTTTAAAAACTGGATGAACCAAGACATGAAAGAAATCAGGCAGAATGATTCCATCCGGAATATCGCCATTATAGCCCACGTGGACCACGGCAAGACCACCCTGGTGGACGGGATGTTCAGGCAAAGCGGGGTGTTCAGACAGGGACTGGAGGTGGAGGAAAGGATAATGGACTCCATGGACCTGGAGCGGGAAAGAGGCATCACCATCTCGGCCAAGAACTGCGCGGTTATGTGGAAGGGGGTCAAGATAAACATCATCGACACCCCGGGCCACGCCGATTTCGGGGGAGAAGTGGAGCGCTCCCTGTCCATGGCTGACGGCGCGGTGCTTCTGGTGGATGCTTCGGAAGGCCCTCTGCCACAGACCAGGTTTGTTTTGAAAAAGACCCTGGAGGCCGGACTGAAGATCATCGTGGCCATCAACAAGATCGACCGCAAGGACGCCCGCCCTGCCGAGGTCCTGGATGAAATCTACGACCTTTTCATCGATCTTGACGCTGGTGAAGAACAGCTGGATTTTCCTGTAATTTACTGTATGGCCCTGGACGGCATAGCCAGAAAAGATTTTCATGAAGACTCGGACAACCTGGATATTTTATTTGATACTATCCTGGATTTTATTCCGCCTCCATCTTTTGAACCGGACAAGCCGTTTCAGATGCTGGTGTCCGATCTGGGGTACTCGGATTACGTGGGGAGGCTTGCCGTGGGCAGGGTTTTCAACGGCAGGGCCAGGCAGAGCGATCAACTGGTTCGCCTGGGACCGGAAGGCAGCCAGGACATGTTGCGGGTGACCAAACTGCAGACCTATGCCGGGCAGGAACTGGTGGAAATAAGCGAGATACAGGCCGGGGACATAGCCGTTATATCCGGTATTGAAGAGGTGCATATCGGAGATACCATATGCACCCGGGATAACCCCATGGCCATGCAGAGAATCACCGTGGACGAACCTACTGTGTCCATGAAATTTTCCATCAATACCTCCCCCATGGCCGGTAAAGAGGGCAAATATGTCCAGTCCAGCAAGATCTGGGAGCGTTTGCAAAAAGAGACTCTGAGCAACGTGGCCATCCAGGTGGAAAAGACACGGGACAAGGACAGCTTTGTGGTCAAGGGCAGGGGTGAGTTCCAGATGGCTATCCTTATAGAGACCATGCGCAGGGAAGGATTCGAACTAAGCGTGGGCCGGCCTCAGGTTATAATCAGATACCAGGGGGATAAAAAGCTGGAGCCCATGGAGCATCTTTTCATAGACTGCGACGAGGCCTTCATGGGGGTGGTCACGGAAAAGCTGTCCCTGCGCAAGGGACGCATGACCAACCTGGTCAATCACGATACCGGGCGGATTCGAATAGAGTTTACCGTACCCTCCAGGGGGCTCATCGGCTACCGGGACGAGTTCCTGACGGACACCAAGGGTACCGGCATAATGAATTCCTATTTTACCGGATATCAGGAATACCGCGGGGATTTTCCCAGCAGGTTCATGGGGTCCCTGGTGGCGGACCGGCCGGGTACAGCAGTGCCTTATGCCCTGTCCAATCTCAAGGCCAGGGGCAACCTGTTCATTACACCAGGCACCCAGGTTTACGAAGGCATGGTGGTGGGGGAACACAACCGCGAGCATGATTTAAACGTCAATGTATGCAAGGAAAAAAAGCTGTCCAATGTCCGGGCCGCCGGCAAGGACGATGCCATTGTCCTGCCCCCGGTACTGCCCATGACCCTGGAGCGGGCCCTGCATTTCATCCGCGAGGACGAACTGGTGGAAGTCACTCCCGTATCCATCCGCCTGCGAAAGACCATTCTTTCGGCTTCACAGAGACACAGTGCCCGGCCAAAAGATTAATCCCGGAGTTTTTCCAGGCTGCACATGAAGCTTCGATTGGAAGGGGTGCTGGTGACAGGGTCCCGGTGATGGTCATCTGTCAGCAGGTTTAAATTATAATCCTGATGCACCTCTCCCCAGCCCCAGGCGATAATTACGTGGCCTGGGCGTACCCTGTCCGTGACCCCGGCCTGCATTTTTATGCTTCCCCTGGGGGTATGCACCCGGACCATCTCCCCGGCTGTGATGCCCAGACTGCCGGCATCCTGCTCATGCAGGTCCACAGTTGGTTTTTCCCCGGTCTTTAAAAGTTTGTCCACATGGTGAAACTGGGTGTGCGTAAAACGGTTTTCCCGTTCTCCGCTCATGCCCACCAGAGCATGACCTGCATGGCTGGAGAAGCTGATGGGGTTCTCCCGGCGTCCATGCTGGTAGGGTACCGGGTCATGTCCGTTTTGCTCCAGCCTGTCAGAGAAAAACTCCACTTTGCCCGAGGGCGTGTTGAATCCCTTTGAGCGGTATTTTTCAAAGACCTGTTCCCCGTCGCGGATGCCTTGAGGTGAGTTTCTAAGCTCCTCTACAGTGATGCCGCTTGGTTCAAGCTGAAAATCTATGGCCTCCTGTACATCTTCCCAGGGAAATTCTTTTTTCAGGCCCAGTTTTTCAGCCAGCGCAAATATTATCTTCCAGTCCGGCCGGGTCCCGGGAAGAGGTTCTATGGCCCGGTCCTGCAGGATGACCGGGCTGGTGCGAAGGGATGCCCGGTTTAGCTGGGTCTTTTCAAAACACATGCTTGCCGGCAGGATAACGTTGGCAAGCTCCGCCGTGCGGGTGAAAAAAGGATCTATAACCACCATGAAGTCCAGGCTTTCAAAGGCCTTTTGTACTCTGGTGGAGTCAGCCATGGTTGCAAGGGGATTGCCGGACTGGACCACCACCATGTTTACAGGGTAGGGTGTCTGGTCCAGCATGGCGTCCACCAGGCAGGACTGGGCATGCAGTCCCCAGTTGGGGTGGAAGCTGCCAAACAGACTGTAGTCCCTGGTGACCGGATAAGTATCCGGGGAAAGCCTGTCCCGCAGCTGGATATTGTGTACCCTGGGGGGCTGGGGGATGATATCCCCGCCGGCAATGTCCAGGTTGCCGGTTATGGCCCGCAGCATGGCCACCGCCCGGGTGGCCTGAAAAGTATGCAGCTGCATGTCCAGGCCGTTGCCGTCCACGATGCAGGCAGGGGAAGAGCGGGCATACATGCGGGCCGCCTTTATAATGTCCCGGGCATCCAGTCCGGCAAAGGGGGCTACCTCGTGCGGGGGATAATTCTGTACTGCCCGGGCCAGTGCATCAAAGCCCAGGGTATAGTCGCGGATGAAGTTCTTATTGTGCAGATCACTGTTGATGATCTCGTGCATCATGGCCATGGCCAGCATACCGTCGTGGGCCGGTTTGACCTGCAGGTGGATATCCGCCATGGCCGCCGCCGGAGTGCGCACCGGGTCCACTACTATGAGTCCGGCCCCGTTTTGGCGGGCATGCAGCAGGGCTTCGAAGGCCCCGGGCATGGTGTTGCGGTCGTTTTTGCCCCAGACCAGGACACAGCTGGAATCCTTGATGCCGGGCATGGTCATGGCCCCGTAGGTGTAAAAGTGAGCCATTTCCCGGGCCACGTGGCAGACCGAGCCATTGCCTATGCTGTTGGGAGAACCAAAGGCGTTCATGAGCCTCTGGGCGTAATCCCAGGGTGCCCCCCAGTCAGCTGCCATGCCCCTGAGCCAGGCAATGCTTTCCGGGCCTGAAACATCCCGGTGCTGCAAAAATTTAGAGGCCACCAGGTCCAGGGCCTCGTCCCAGCCGGCATCCCGGAACCTTGCCGCTCCCTTTTTTCCTTCGCGGATAAGAGGGGAGCTCAAACGTTTTCTGGAATATACTATCTCCGGGGCCCGCATGAGCCTGGGGCAGTTAATCCTTTCGGCAGGGGGAAGAAAGGATTTCCTTTGGGCCGAAATCAGCCTGCCGGATTCCACCCGGGCCTCCACCGGGCAACAGGCGGAACAGAAACGGCATACGGTATGTATTATCATTTTTTTGCTCTGTAATTTTTTACCTTAATGATATGACCTCCAGTGGTCCGGAAATTCGGCAAACAGGACGTAAAAACTCGCTTCAAGGAAGCGTAAATCAAAACCTCTTCAAGTTTTTTCAACCATAAAAGCTTCAATTATATTATGCTTTGAATCAAGTTGAGTGTTTAACGGTTTTGATTAACGCTTCCTACGTCGCTCAGATCCCGCACTTACTTTCTGGTAAATCTTGCTTTAAAAGTTGGTCAGACTTAAGAAAGTAAGTGCGGGACCCTGTTTGCCGAACCTCCGGCCTCTGGCTTTTCGTCCGCAGGTGCTGAATAGTCACTTTTCTCTTTTTGTAACTCACAAGCCTGAACAGTCATCACCTGAAAGCCTTGACGTAGCAGCTGCGGATAAGTTCGTAGTGATTGCGGTGGGTGCGGATTTTCCACCAGACGTGACCTTTTTTTTCGATATTCCATCCCGGTCCGGGATTGTCCCGGGGACGTTCAAGCCATTTTGCAATGTTATCCAGTCCGTAGCCGGCAAAGTCTCCCTCGGGCTTGCCTCCCAGCCAGTATTGCCGGTCAGCGCTCTGCTCGGACCAGGAAAAGGGGTCTGAGAGCAGGAACTGGGCCTTTTTCCTGTGGGCCAGCCTCCCGGCTTCCTGCAGGTGCTTCAGGGGCAGGGGCAATTTATCTACCATATTCAGGGAGGCCAGGGCGGAAAAAGTGCCCGTGGCGAAAGGCAGGGCCATGGCGTCGGCCACTATGAACTCAATGTTTCTGGTCTGCCATTCATCCGGCAGGGTCAGTGTCTCTTTCCGGGACAAAATACCCTCCTGAACAAGCTCAAATTGCACCTGTCTCCGGGTCATGAGTTCCCTGGCCGCCCGGATAAAGGCCACGGAATTATCTATGCCCAGGGCAAAATCAAACCTGGAGGCCATGTCAAAGGTAAATCTGCCCACGGCTGAGCCCATATCCAGGCAGCCCCCGGTATCCGCGTGCATTTGCTCTGCCCAGTCCTTGTAGGCGCTGCTGCCCTCGGGGTCTTCAAGCAGGTCGCAGTAGTGACTCCAGAGATAGGATGAGACCACGGAAGAGTTTTCATATTTTGATCCGGAATCTTTAATCGTGTCCTGCTGCGGGTGTACCATGGCGATGCCTTCCCGTATGGGATATTCTTTCAGGCATTCCGGGCAGTTGAGGGTTCCTTCTAAAACATCGTCATCTTCCTGAGAGTCTGCTTTGAGCTGCAACCCCTTTTCCAGGGGCAGGCAGGCCGGGCAGATCAATATTGAAGTAAGCCAGGTTTTCATGAAATTCCAATGGTTGGTTTTTGCCGTGCAGTCTGCTTATGGCAAAGGTTAAAAATTAAATATGAGTGTGTGCCACTCAGGCCTGATATCCATCTTCAAATTGGTTCCGGAAGACCCAGCCCCTTTGAGGCATAAATAAGTATCGCAGAGATAAGCAGTATTATAAAAAAATGTAAGAAGCAACAGGAATCATACCTGTTGTGATCAACTGTCCTGTACGTGACTGTTTTTATCCGGAATTATTTGAACTTGAGGTTCAGTTTAAAAGATATTAAAGGTTGAATGGTTATTTGTCCTCTCAAGGAATGTCTTCTGGAACTCTTTTTTTTATAATCTCTGTCACGTAACCATTCATGGGGTGCCTAAATCACGCCTCTGGCGTGACCGGGGACAGTCCCGTACTTATTTTTCCAACGCTCACACCTAAGGCGGGCTTTGCCCGCAACCCAATAAAGAAAAGAACTTTTTTGACAGGATTAACCACGCCAAAGACGCGTGGCAGGCATAGATTAAGAGATTGATGAAGAGAAAATCATCTTTGTCCTGGCCGGAAGCCAGGCCAAAAGGTTATCACTCCAGCACTCACTTTTTTCCGGCACTCATAAATGTCGGAAGAAAGTGAGTGCTGGATGGTTAATGCAATCTGCGGCTTCCGGCTTGCCCTGTGAAATTCCGAAGGACAGCGCAGCTGATTTCACCGGGGCCGCAGATTGCTTATCCTGTCAATCCTGTTAATCCTGTCCAAATTTCTTGTTTTTTATGACAAGGTTTCAGCAGTAAGCCACTGTCTAAATTGTTTATCATAAAAAAATAAGTGCGGGACAGTCCCCAGAC
>NZ_QYZY01000305.1:0-12672 GCF_003838035.1 Desulfonatronospira sp. MSAO_Bac3
AAACAAGGGTCCGTACATTTCACTGCAGCTGCCGTTTGAAAAAGGCGGCGACCAGGAATATTTTCCCCATGTACCCCTTGGCTACACTCCTTACAGGCACCAGGATAAGGCCTTTGCCAGGCTCTGCGGGCCGAAGCCCCGGGGGACTCTTATCGCCACCGGGACCGGCTCGGGCAAGACTGAGTGCTACAACCAGCCCATCCTGGAATATTGCCGCGTCAATTCCGGTGCTCCAGGCATAAAGGCCATCCTGCTCTATCCCATGAACGCACTGGCCTTTGACCAGGCTTCCAGGCTGGCGGCCACCATCTGGAAAAACCCGGGGCTACGGGGCCGGGTAACTGCCGGGCTTTTTGTGGGACAAAGCACCGCTGATCCCAGTTCCACCATGGGCGAAGATCACATTATAACGGATAAGGACCTTTTGAGGCAAAGCCCGCCGGATATACTGCTCACCAACTACAAGATGCTGGACTATCTGCTGCTCCGGGCCAGGGACTCCGCACTGTGGGCCGCCAACAATCCCGAGACCCTGCGCTATATAGTGGTGGACGAACTTCACACCTTTGACGGTGCCCAGGGTACGGACCTGGCCTGCCTGCTCCGCCGCCTGCAGTCCAGGCTGGGTACTCCTGCCGGATACCTGTGCCCCATCGGCACCTCGGCCACTCTGGGGGGTGATGACTCCACAGATCAGTTGATCCGGTACGCCGGCAAAATCTTCGGTCAGGACTTTGACCATGAGGCACTCATTACAGAGAGCCGCCTGAATGCGGATGATTTCTTGCGCGGTGAGCTCATAAGCCGGGTGGACATACCGGCACCACGGGATATGGATGCTTTAAAGCCGGAGAAGTATGATACCCCAAGGGATTTTCTGGAGGCCCAGATCCAGTTGTGGACGGGTCTGGATCTGCAGGCTGAACCGGATAAGAGCCAGTGGCGGGTGGACCTGGGCCAGGCTCTGAAAAGCCATGTATTTGTGCACAACCTGTTGCGGGTGGTGGACGGACAGGTGCGCAGCATGCAGCACATCTTAGACGAACTCGGGGGCAAGGCCTCGCCCCAGGTCAAATCCGGCGGACCTGAGTACGCAAGTCTTCTGCTGTCAAGTCTGCTGGCCTGCATTTCAACCGCTAAAAGCCTGGACCAGGAAGAACTGCGGCCCTTTATCCATGTCCGGGTACAGCACTGGTACAGGGAACTAAGGCGCATGGTCTGTTCAGTAGGCTCTTCTCCGGAGATTCGCTTTTCAGATGACCTGACCCAGGATCAAAGAAACCGGCATCTGCCTCTGCTGCATTGCCGTGAATGCGGCCAGATGGGCTGGCTGGGCAGGCTTCCTCTGCATGGTGCCGGCCTGCAAAGCGATTTGAAAGCCATCTACGTGGATTTTTTCAGCAAAAAGCCCTCCCAGAGACTGACCAGTATTTTTCCCCAGGAGCAGGGCAGCAGATCTTCCTTTTTTCCCGGGCACAGCATGCAGCTCTGCCCCTGGTGCCTGCACCTGGGAAATAAGTCAGGAGACGAATGCAGGGGGTGCGGGCAGACCGGTACCATAGCAGTTCTGGTGCCGGAATCTGCAGTCAAGCACTGCCCATCCTGCGGGGCTCACAACAGCCTGACCCTGCTGGGTTCTCGGGCCGCCAGCCTGACCAGCGTGATGATTGGTCAGTTCATGTCTTCCAGTTACAATTTTGATCCCAAGTGCATAGCCTTCTCGGATAATGTCCAGGATGCTGCACACCGGGCCGGGTTTTTCGGAGCCAGGACGTTTCGTTTTACCTTCAGGGCTGCTTTGCAGCAGTATGTACAGGACAGGGCCGAAGGCCACAGCCTGCAGCGTATTTCCCGGGAGATGCCGGCTTATATGCAGAGCCGGATGGATGCTGAAAACTTCGCCGCTACCTTTATGCCCTCCAACATGACCTGGCTGCATGATGCAGAACACTTAGAAAAGCATGACTGCCTGCCATCAGGGTCGGATCTTGGAAGCCTCATTGCCCGCCGCCTGCGTTTTGAAACCGTGTCAGAATATGGATTCAGCAGCCGTATTGGACGGACTCTGGAAAAGTCCGGGGCCTCTGTGGCCAGACCTGACCCGGAGCGAATGGGCCTGGTGATTGAAGAACTGAAAATGATCCTGCAAAACGAAATGGAAGAGTTGCGGATGCCCCAGGGCACTGCAGGGAACTCAGGGGACACTTCAGGCCAGAGCATCAATAATAATGCACTGGCCTCCTTTTTAATGGGCCTCACTGTCCAGATTAAAAACCAGGGGGGCATCTTTGACCCGGACTTAGAGGAGTACGTCAAAAACTGGGGCAAAGAGTACTATATCAGCCAGAGGCGGAAGCACTGGATGCCGGGATTCGGTCCCAAGACCCGCACTCCGGGATTTGTAACCACCAGGGCGGGTATGGACCGTTTCCCTCAGATTACTCACAGCGGCAGCCGCAACAGCTGGTATGAGTGGTGGGCCTTCAACTATTTTCCAAACCTGGCCATGCGCCAGCCCGGGCTTGCCCAGCGGTTTTACAACCTGGTCTTTGCTTCTCTGAACAAACACGGGCTGGTTCAGGACCGCTTCCAGGACGGACACCATATTTACGGCCTGCAGCCGGATGCCCTGCAGATCACCAACCAGGTGCAGCAATTCAGGTGCAGCATCTGTGGTTTCAGCCTTTCCGGGGCAGCGGCGGATCATGAGGTCTGGAGCAGCATGTCCTGTCTGCGCCGGGGGTGTCAGGGGATTTTCGACCCGGCAGAAAGAGGGGCGGACTACTATGGCCGGCTGTACATCCGGGGCAGAATCAACCGGGTGGTGGCCAGGGAGCATACAGGGCTGCTTGACCGGGACACAAGGGAAGAGCTGGAGCAGAAATTCAAGACCCCGGATGCACAGCGAAAACCCTGGTATCCGAACCTGCTGTCCAGTACCCCCACCCTGGAGATGGGCATTGATATCGGCAGTCTTTCCGCCACGCTGCAATGTTCCGTGCCTCCGGGGCAGGCCAATTATGTCCAGAGAACCGGCCGCAGCGGCCGCAAGGACGGCAATGCCCTGAATCTGACCGTGGCTGCCGGTCAGGCCCATGACCTGTACTTTTTTGCCCGGCCCTTAGAGATGATCTCTGGTTACGTACATCCTCCGGGAGTGTATCTGGATGCCTCGGCAGTTCTGGAGAGGCAGTTTACAGCCTTTTGCTTAGACCGCTGGGTGCAGGCCAGTCCCGGAACCGACCCGGTGCCTTCACGCCTGAGCACTGTGCTGGACACCTTTCAACGCCAGGACAGACAGGTTTTTCCCCATAACTTCATGGAGTATATCCAGACCAGACAGACCCGGCTTTTTGACGATTTTGCAGGTCTTTTTCACCAGGAGCTAAGCCAGGACTCCATTAATCATCTGAAGCAGTTCGTGTTTGGAGACAGCCAGGAGCATCCCGGACTTGGCTATCGCATCCTGCTGCGTCTGTATGACCTGCAAAAGGAAAGAAAGGGCCTAAAAACCCAGGTGGACCGGCTGTACCGGGAGATAAAGCGCCGGGAGAACAGCCCGGTCCGGGACAAGAACCATGAGGATGAAATGGACAGCCTGCGCCAGGAGCGCTCCGGGCTCATGGCCCTCATACGCAATATCAACTCCAGGGACACCTACAATTTTCTAACAGACGAGGGGCTTCTGCCCAACTATGCCTTTCCAGAACAGGGGATTTTACTGCAGTCCATAATCTATCGCCGCAGGAAAATTCAGCAGAAAGGGCAGGGCAGGTACGAGACCCTGAATTTTGAGTACGAGCGTCCAGCCTCCAGCGGCCTGCGGGAACTGGCCCCGGGTAATCGTTTTTACGCCGAAGGCAGGCGGGTGGAAGTGGACCAGGTGGACCTGCGCACGGCAGGGCTGGAGACCTGGAGACTTTGCAGCAACTGCCCCCATTGCGAGCCCGAGGCCAGGGCCGGCGGTTCAGCAGTCTGTCCCAGGTGCGCAAGTCCCATGTGGACAGACCAGGGCAGGAAGCAGGAACTTGTCCGGGTCAGGCAGGTCATGGCCAATGCCCCGGACTGGGACAGCCGCATAACAGACGAGTCGGATCAGCGGGACCCGGCCTTTTACAGCACCCAGCTCCTGGTGGATGTGGATAATGCGGCCATCAGGGATGCTTACCAGATTGAACACCCGCAGCACCCCTTTGGTTTTGAGTTTATCTCCAGGGCGGTATTTCGAGACATCAATTTCGGTCCCCAGGGACAAAACAGCCGGTCCATGCAGGTGGCTGGAGAAGACCTGGAGGGGGCGGGCTTTGTGCTGTGCAGGCACTGCGGCAAAGTCCAGAAGCGTGACGGCCGGATAAAGCATGCCTTTGGCTGTCCAGCCAAGGATAAAGACAGCGAGGCCAATTTTGTCAAAAGTGTTTTTCTGTACCGGGAGTTTACCTCGGAAGCCATCAAGATCCTGGTGCCGGTTACTGGTATAGAGGCCTCCAAAAAGCGGCTGGATTCCTTTGTGGCCGCACTGCAGCTGGGTCTTCGGCATCACTTCGGTGGTTCAGCCTATGCCATAGACCATCTCCAGACCACTTTGAGCCAGGAACCGGTGCCGGATTCCAGCCTGCGTAAGCAGTACTTAGTTCTGTACGACACTGTGCCCGGGGGCACCGGCTTTTTAAAGCAGCTCATGCGCTCCGAAACCATGCTTACTGTCCTGGAAAAGGCCATGCAGGCCCTGACCAACTGCTCCTGTCACAAAGACCCGGACCGTGACGGCTGCTACAACTGTCTTCTGGCCTATCGTCACAGCTACCTTATGCCCACCACTTCCAGGCAGACAGCCCAGGAAGTGCTGTCCACAATTCTGTCCCACCGCGATACCCTGCGCCAGGTGGACAATCTGCAGCAGATCCGGGTGGAAGGCCTGGGGGAAAGCGAGCTTGAGGTGCTTTTCCTGGAAGGTCTGCAGAGTCTGGACAGACAGGGCTGGACAGTGGAGCTGCGCAAAGAGGTCATCCGGGGCAAACCGGGGAGGTTTCTGCGACTAAGGGCGCAGGCCTACGAGGTGGAACCCCAGGTGGAGCTTGGACAGGCACAGGCAGTGGTGATACCAAGCCGGGCGGATTTTGTTATCCGTTCAGCCCGGAGCAGGCAGGCCGGCAGACCTGTGGCTGTTTACGCCGATGGACTGGCCTTTCACAGGCAGCGCATGGGCCAGGATATGGCTCAGCGTATGGCCCTGGTGCAAAGTGGGCGCTTTCACACCTGGAGCCTGACCTGGAAGGATATCCACGGACAGGTCAGGCAGAGACAGGAAAAGGTGGCGGATCTTCTGCATCCGGGGGACAGTCCCATGGGCCGGCAGAAGTTCGTGCAGCTGCTAAGCCAGCTTGACCTGGAAGGATGCCGGGAACTGCATACCAGGGACAATTTCTCCCTGCTGGCACATTTTCTGGCTGATTTACGGGCAAAGGATATGCAGAATTATGCCCTGGCCCAGGCTGTAAGCCTCTTGGACATGAGCCCTTCCCAGGATGCAAGAGATGAGTGGCTGCAGGCGGTGGACCATGTGGTCCCGGATATTTTACTGCAGGAGCTGGATGCCCGGGTGCACGAGTCTCTGATCGGCAGCCTGAACCCTGGGCCGGTTAACCTGTTTGTCCTGGCCTCCAGGAATGCCTTGAAAAGTGCGGATCCTTCGGGTGTGCGCCTGTTCTGCTGCCTGGATGATACAGAAGAAGCCCAGGAGAAAACAGGGTTTGAGCGCAGCTGGATTAATTTCCTGCGCCTGTATAATATCTTCCAGTTTTTGCCCAGAGCCTTTTTCTGCACCCGGCAGGGACTCAGGCAGGGCATGTATGACCAGCTCATTGAGAGTTTTTCAGATCAGGATGCAGGGGCATCTCATGCTTTAGTTGCCCGGGAAGACGATCCTGAGTGGCAGGAGGCCTTTGAGCTTGCCGGTCTTGAACTGCATGAGCGCCTGTCACAGATGCGCAGCCAGGGCTGGCCTGCCCCTGAAGTTGGTTTTGAACTGCATGCCGGGGGCAGGGTGCTTGCCGAGGCAGAGCTGGCCTGGCCGGAACAGAAGATTGCCTGCCTTACTCATGAGCAAAAAAAGGACGCAGAAATTCTGCAGGAACATGGATGGACTGTTTACACGTAAACATTCAGGTAGACGCCGGAACCGGCCCGGGGACAGTCCCGCACTTATTTTTTTCTGATGGACAATTTTTGGCTGTTGGCGTTGGAAAAATAAGTGCGGGACAGTCCCCAGGCCTGGTGCCAGTAATCACCAACCAGGACCCCCTGAATGGTTACGTTTACACCCTGGATGAATAAAAGGGTACCTGCCCTTCAAAACCATAGGGAGATTTTTTATGTCCCAGAATCAACCCACTGTGGCCATTTCCAGTGATTTTTTCAATGCTTTTGCCGGCCTGCCCAAAAAAGTCCAGAACAAGGCCATGAGCTTCGTTTCCAAGTTCCGCCAGAATCCTGAGATTCCCGGTATAAATTACGAAAAGATACATGACGCTGCACACCCGGGGTTTCGCTCGGTGCGTATCGGGGACGATTACCGGGGTATTGTACTTAAACCTGACAGCGACAACGTTTATGTCCTTTTGTGGGTGGATCACCACGATGAGGCCTATGCCTGGGCCAGGCGCAAAAAATGCGCGGTCCATCCCGATACCGGGAGTCTGCAGATTTTTGACGTAATGGAGGTCCCAGGCCATGAGGTCCAGCAGCAGGAAGTAAGCAGCGCAGCTGTGCCGGGTCTGTTTGATGAGTTTCGCGACAGGCACCTTGTGCAGCTGGGAGTCCCCCGGGAGATGCTGTCCAGGGTCAGGAAAATCACCAGAGAGGAAGAACTGGATGAAATGCTTGGCTCTTTGCCCCAGGAGGCTTACGAGGCTTTATTTTTTCTGGCTCAAGGGTTTTCGCTGCAGGAGGTCTTTGACCAGACCGGCAAGACTGAGACGGAAAAAGAGGTGGATACCAGCGACATCAGGACTGCCTTAGATCAGCCCGATTCCCAGCAGCGTTTCCATGTTATCACTGATGACCTGGAACTGCAGGCCATGCTGCAGGCCCCATTAGAGAAGTGGCGGGTATTTCTGCATCCCACCCAGCGCAAGCTTGTGCAGCGCAGCTGGAACGGACCTGTCCGGGTTCTGGGGGAGGCAGGCACCGGCAAGACAGTGGCAGCCATGCACCGGGCCAGGTGGCTGGCCAGGGAGATATTTACCGGGGAGCATGACTGGATTCTTATGACCACTTTTACCCGGAACCTGGCTGCGGATATCCAGTCCAATCTGCAGACCATCTGTTCTCCGGAAGAGCAGGCCAGAATAGAGGTGGTCAATCTGGATAAGTGGGTTTCGGATTTTTTGAAACGTTCAGGCTATTCATACAGCATCATCTACTCCCACAAGACAGATGAGCTGTGGAAGCAGGCCATGGCTGCCGCCCCGGAAGAACCGGCTCTGCCGGAATCTTTTTACCGGGAGGAGTGGTCCAGCGTGCTCCAGCCCCAGGGAGTGACCAGTTTTGAAGATTACAGCAAAGCCTCGCGCAAAGGGCGCGGTGTGGCTCTGAACCGCAAGGCGCGCAAGGCAATCTGGCCGGTTTTTGAAGAATACCGGCTGCTTTTGAATGAGAACGGATGGCGCGAACCGGATGATGCCATGCGCGATGCCCGGAATATACTAGAGGTGCAGGGACTCAGGCTGCCATATAAATCCATTGTGGTGGACGAGGCCCAGGACATGGGCACTCAGGCCTTCAGGCTTTTGCGGCAGATGGTTCCGGAAGGTCCAGACGACCTTTTTATTGTAGGTGATGGCCACCAGCGAATTTACCGGCACAAGGTAATCCTGGGGCAGTGCGGTATAAAGATTGTGGGTCGAAGCCGCAAACTGCGGGTCAATTACCGGACCACCGAAGAGACCAGACGCTGGGCTACAAGTGTACTTGAAGACCTTGTCATCGATGATCTGGATGAAGGCCGTGACGACACTAAGGGCACCACATCGCTGATGCGGGGCCTGGAGCCGGATATAAAGCATTTTGATTCATTCGAGGCGGAAAAGAAATACCTGGTGCAGCTGGTCCGGCAAAAGGAAGAAGAAGGCGCACTGGCCCGGACCTGTCTAACGGTCAGGACTAAATCCATGCTCAAGCGCTACCAGCAGGTAATGCAGGATAACGCAGTGCCGGTATATGCCATCAGCCACAATGCAGCAGAGGACAGAAACGCTCCGGGTCTTAGACTGGCTACCATGCACCGGGTCAAAGGCCTGGAATTCGAGACCATGATCCTGGCCGGGGTCAACGACGGGATCATGCCCCTGCGCAATTCCTTAGAGTCCACGGATGATGCAGCGGAAAGAGAAGACCGGGAACTGAGGGAAAGAGCCCTGTTCTACGTGGCAGCAACCCGGGCCAGACAGGAACTGGTGGTCACCAGCTATGGCAGACAGAGTCCATTTATTGCTTTGTAGAACAGAGTTTTGACCACACAAGACAGATTCCGGGGCTGCCTCGCCGGCCTGGCTGCCGGTGATGCCGTGGGCACCACCGTGGAGTTTATGCCCAGGGGCAGCTTTGAGCCGCTCAGAGATATGGTCGGTGGAGGACCGTTTAATCTGCGTCCGGGTCAGTGGACTGATGATACCTCGTAACCATTCAGGGGGCGCAGGAAACGTCCCGGGGGACAGTCCCGCACTTATTTTTTTTCTGATGGACAATTTTTGGCTGTTGGCGTTGGAAAAATAAGTGCGGGACAGTCCCCAGGCCTGGTGCCAGTAGCCACCACCGAGACCCCCCTGAATGGTTACCATGGCCCTGTGCCTGGCAGAGAGCCTGACTGAAAAGGGCGGGTTTGACGTCCGGGACCAGATGGAAAGATACTGCAGGTGGATGGAAACCGGATACCTGAGCAGCACCGGGTCCTGCTTTGATATCGGCAGTACCGTGGCTTCGGCTTTGCAAATATACCTGAAAACCGGTGAGCCTTACTCCGGTTCAACCCATCCCAGGTCGGCAGGCAACGGCTCCATTATGCGCCTGGCACCAGTACCCATGAAGTACTTTCCTGATATGGATCTGGCTGAGAGCATGGCCGGGCAAAGCTCCAGGACAACCCACGGGGCAGAGGAATGCATCGATGCTTGCAGACTCTTGGCCAGGATGACGGTCAGGGCTTTATCAGGGCGGAGCAAAGAAGAAATACTCCTGGCGGACAGGGACTCTTTTCGGGGAAGTAAGAAAATTACAGCCATTGCCAGGGCAGGGTACCTGGAAAAAGATGAGTCGGATCTTTATGGAACCGGATACGTGGTCCAGAGCCTGGAAGCGGCCCTGTGGTGTTTTGCCAGGTCCGTTTCGTTTAGAGATGCAGTCCTGCGGGCCGCTAATCTTAGGAGATGATGCAGACACCACAGCGGCTGTCTGCGGTCAGCTGGCCGGGGCATATTACGGCTTTGACGGCATCCCCCCGCACTGGACTGAAAAACTGGCTATGAAGGAAAAAATCCTTGAACTTTCGGACAGGCTTTATTCAGAAAAGACTTCTAACTCAAAAAATGACTCAAAGAAATTGTGGATGGCTGAGGATTTTGACGTTTATTTTAAACGAATAAAGACTTAAACATGTTGATACTTCAGGACTATTTGATCTGATGGGATGAGTGCTGATTTTTTGGTGGTGGGCAATGCAGGATTCGAACCTGCGGCCTCCAGCTCCGGAGGCTGGCGCTCTATCCTACTGAGCTAATTGCCCGTTAAGAAAATAATGTTATGTTGCAAAGGTTCAAAAGTCAAGGCTGTTGTCTTTGAAATAATATCACCCTTCATCTGGCGTATGTTCACCAGTTATGTCATTAAAAAGGATAGGTTATGAATAAAATTGTTATGGCCATTACCGGGGCCAGCGGGATGCCTTATGCCCTGACCCTGGTCCAGGAGCTTATCAGTCTTGATATTGAGCTGCACTTAGTGGTCTCCAGTGCTGCATACAAGGTTCTTCAGCTGGAATCTCCCGGATATGAAGCAACCTTGAGTCTTGTTGAGAACATATATCGCCAGGATGACCTGGGTGCCCCTATGGCCAGCGGTTCTTTTCAGCATGGGGGGATGGTGGTCTGTCCCTGCTCCATGGCTTCTCTGGCTGCCATAGCACAGGGGCTGGGCAGCAATCTCATACACAGGGCCGCGGATGTCACCCTCAAGGAGAACCGCAGACTGGTCCTGGTGCCCAGAGAGACCCCCCTGAACAGGGTGCACCTGCAGAATATGCTCGCGGCCAGGGATGCAGGCGCGGTTATTCTGCCCCCGTGTCCGGGATTTTACAACAAGCCCCAAGAGATGCAGGATCTCATCCGGCATATAGCCGCCCGGATTATGGATTCGCTGGGCATAGAGAACAGTGTGTCCAGGCGTTGGGAGGGAGGGTAGGACGCATGGGGCATGGCGCATGGGGCAAGAAAGCATAGGGCATAGGGCATGGGGCATGGGGCAGGGAGAACAAGAGAGGAGAGCTGGGTTGAACTGGGCTTGACCTTGTGCTGGAAACTATATAAATTGTTTATACATAAGTTTTAAATCAAGCTGTTTTGAAGCGTGTCTTTGGAATATCTGTTCAGCATTTTGCATGATGCTTATGAACTGGTCCCCAGCTTCCTTAAAAGTCTAAGCAGGTACTCATTGGAGAAAAATCAGCTTATACATTTGTATATACAATGGAGGATAAAATGTCCACACAGATGATTGTCAGGATTGATCCAGGTCTTAAAGACCATGCGGGCCAATTGGCCAGGCAGGAAGGAAAAAATCTGAGTGAGCTGGTAAGGGAACTGCTTATCAAATATATTAACGAAAGAGACATGAGTGCCCACATTGATGACCTGTGGGACAGGATCGGCAGGCAGCTTTCCAGCCAAGCGGCATTGTCTGACATAGAAAAAGCAGTACAGGATGTCAGGGAAAAAAACATATAAAGTTGTCATAGACACAAATGTTTTTGTGTCCTCTTTTTTCGGCGGTCTCCCCCGTCAAACCATAGATCTCTGGAAAAATGGACAGATTATCCTGTGTCTTTCTCAGGATATTGTGGAAGAATACATGGAGGTGCTGATCAGACTGGGTGTAACGGATAAAAAAAGCCTGGAGGATCTGTCCGGGCTGTTCGCGAGGGGATGGAACTGTCTTTATGCGGGGGTCACTCCTGACCTCAGTGTTATTCAGGAGGATTCAGGGGATGATAAATTTCTGGAATGCGCTATTGCCCTGGACGCCGGATTTATCATTTCTGGAGACCAGCATTTGAAAAAGCTGAAAAAATATTTCCATATCCGCATCATGTCCCCAAGAGAGTTTATGGATTTTTTGAATGAAGTTTAAGGGCAGAGGGCATAGGGCATGGCGCATGGGGCAAGAAAGCATAGGGCATGGGGCATGGCGCATGAGGCGGGCATGGGGTCCCGGTGAAATTCGCTGCGCTGATACTTCGTATATTTCACGGGGTAAACATGGGGAAGAGGGCATGGGGCATGGGGTACCAGTGAAACCTTTGTCCTTGACAGGGAGTCCTTTGGGCTGTTTGCCTTGCCTGTCCCGTACATTTTCCTCCAATGCACTGGGGTTCACCCAGTGAAATGATAGAAGGTTTCACAAGTCAAGCGGGGTAAACATGAGAAGCTTAACAAGAAAGGAGTATTTTTTATGTCCAGCAAACTTATCTGGCACGGGCATGCGAATTTTGAGATTGTGACCTCCGGGTTGAATATCCTCATCGATCCCTGGTTTGAAGGCAACCCGTCAGCAGGTTCAGCTTCAGGGGATGTCAAGAAGGCCGACCTGGTGCTGGTTACCCACGACCATGCCGATCATATCGGTCAGGCTGTGGATATTTGCCAGAAAACCGGGGCATACCTGGGAGCCATTGTGGAGGTGGCCGGCAAATGCAAGTCCATGGGGGTAGACCCGGGTAAGATAGTAAACGGCATCGGGTTCAACATCGGTGGGACCATCGACTTTGAAGGGGTTCAGGTCACCATGACCCAGGCTGATCATTCCGCGGATCAGGGCTCATGTGTAGGCTTTATTGTAACGCTGCCCGGAGGCGGCCCCTGTCTCTATCATGCAGGGGATACCGGAATTTTCGCCACCATGCAGCTCTGGGGGGAACTCTATGATATTGACGTAGCCATTCTGCCCATAGGCGGGGTGTTCACCATGGATCCCAGGCAGGCGGCCCTGGCCTGCAGGCTTCTTGGATGCAAAAAGACAGTACCCATGCACTGGGGATCTTTTCCGGTGCTGGAACAGAATACAGAGAATTACAAAAAAGAGCTTCAGGCCAGAGCTCCTGGTACAGAGCTGTTGGCCATGCAGCCCGGAGAAAGCATCGACCTTTAGGTTGACCGGTCGAAAGGTTTTCCGGATGCAAGCCGCAATCGCAGGCAAAAAAGAGGCTGCTTTAAGGCGGCCCTTTTTGCCTGCACTTGAGTTTTAACCATTCAGGGACTCCAGGGTGGTAACTGCTGGCCGATTGCAGCACAGCCTGAATAGTTCGCTCAGCTGATGCATATCTCCACGGTCAGGGGACCGCCGTCGGTGTCGAAGGGGATGGCCAGGATGGCCGAGGACGAGACATGTCTTATGGAATGGTCCTTG
>NZ_QYZY01000306.1:0-7670 GCF_003838035.1 Desulfonatronospira sp. MSAO_Bac3
ACACCAACATCTACTCCTTGGCCCTGAAAGGAGATCCGGAGGTGGCAGACTATCTGCGAAAGGTGGACAAAATCGGGATTTCCACCATAAGCATTGGAGAGTTGCTTTCAGGGTTCAAGGGCGGAAACAGGGAAGACCAGAATAGGGAGGAACTTGATTTTTTCCTGGATTCTCCCAGGGTTGTTGTACATGCCGTTGATGTAGAGACAGCAGATTTTTATGCCTCCATACTGGACAAGCTCAAAAGCGCTGGCACACCCATCCCAACCAATGACATGTGGATTGCAGCCTCTGCCTTTCAGCACGGATACAAACTCTTTTCCCGGGACAGGCATTTCGAAATGGTGCAAGGTCTGATTCTCGTTGCGCGCTGAGTCTCTCCACGGCGCCTCTTGTTCGGCAAACCAGTATTCCATTTTGTCTCTCCAGAATTGTGTTAATGGTGTTTGACACTTTATTTATAAATATGGCCACCGTAATTTACACTGTCTTGGATTAATTTTATGCAGGATTCGGAGATTTAGTTGTCTCATGTAAACAGATAATTAGTTAGGTCCGACCCGGAAGAAGCTGAACTATTCTCTGTCCAGCACCGAGGATCTGAGTGTGGCTTTTGAGGCTGTTGCTGTATAGAAATTGCGCGGACCGACAGCCGGATAAAAGCGGCGATTTGATGTCAGAACAAGTTATTGGCTCAGGAGACAACCTATGAATTTTTTAGAAAGAATTGAATGGAATCCAAAAGTATGCAACGGAAAGCCAGTCATAAAGGGCACAAGGATACCCCTGGGCATCATTCTGGAACAGATTGCTGAAGGATCTACCTGGGATCAGTTGCTGCGCGACTACCCTGAGTTGAAAAGAGAAGATATTCAGGCGGCCCTGTTTTTTGCCAAGGCGAACATTGAACATTCTGACATGAGAAAAGCACATGTCTGATAGCCTGCGCCTCTATCTTGACCAGAGTCAGTTGTTCGGGTCTGAACCACCCAATATATTGAAAATATTTGAAAAGAGTTCGCTTTTTGCTTGATTGTGAGTCTTAGAACCGCCATTTTGATGTGGAAAAGTAGTTCTAAACGCGATTCCATCCTTAATGCCGTACTGCTGTCTGCCCTGATGCAGGAAAACGTGAACAATAAAGAATTCAAGATCAAGAAGTACTTGGATTGATTTCCAGGAGGGGATATTATGGAGCATCAATTAGTGATTTGTATAAAAAATAAGGGATATGAAGCTTCGTTAGAAGCGAGAAAACTCTACGAGGCAATTCCTGATCCAAAAGCTGAAAAACATCAGCAAATCCGCGTAATCGACGAGTCTGGCAAGGATTATTTATTCCCAAAGGAGCTTTTTGTCATAGTCGAACTTCCAAAACCGGTCGAAGAAGCAATTTTCAGAGAGGCCTAACTCACGATTTGTCCACAACAGTTTCCAGCTGACTGCAGCTTCTCCCTGGTAAGATGCGACTGCAAAAAGTCAGGCAATTAAGAATTCAGGAACAAGTCAATTCTATAAACCTTTGTTTTTACTGATTTCTGTCTCCTGACTCCTGAGACTGAAAAAAGGACTTTTTGCAGTCGCATCCAGTAGAGGTGTGTTGCTTAAAAGTCACTTGTTGACAATATCGGCCAGGGCCTTTTCTATCTCCGGGAACATGTACTCGAATCCGGCCTTCTGCAATACTGCAGGGACGCAGCGCTGACCAGTGAGGAGCATGTCTCCCACTTCGCCGTAAATGATCTTTAAGGCCAGTCCGGGCACCTTGAAAAATGCAGGCCTTTTGAGCACCCTGGACATGGCCCGGGTAAAGTCTTCATTGGTTATTTCCTGGGGGGCGCATACATTTACGGGGCCGGATATGTCCTCTTTTGCGCTCATGAAATGCAGCGCCCGGACCAGGTCCAGGATATGCACCCAGGGGAACCACTGCCTGCCGCTGCCCAGTTTTCCGCCCAGGCCGAGCCTGAATACGGGAAGCATCTGGGCCATGGCCCCTCCGCCGGGTCCAAGGACTGCCGGAAACCTGGACACAACCACCCGGTGCCCGAGTTTTTCCGCTGCCTGGGCAGCTTCCTGCCATTTTACGGCCACGTGGGACAGAAAATCATTTCCCGGTCCGGTACTCTCATCCACCCGTTCATCGCTCCTTGGTCCGTAGTATCCCACTGCATTGGCACAGATGAAAGTCCTGGGTTCCAGGTCCTTCATGGCCGCCACCACGTTGTTGGTGGAATCCACGCGACTGGATTCGATGAGTTTTTTGGACTTGTCGTTCCACCTGGTCATTACCGGGGAGCCCACCAGGTTGATGACCACGTCCGCCTCGCTTACCCGATTCTGCCAGTCACCCTTTTTCAGGGGGTCGCCCTGGACAAGACTGAGCCTGGGCGATTTGTTTTTGACTTTGGATTCGTCCCGAACCAGAGCGGTTACATCCTCTCCCTGCTCAAGGAGAAAATCCAGGAGCTGCTTTCCCACAAAACCGGTTCCACCGAGAATAAAATATTTCATGTCTTTCTCCCTGTCTGTTTATATCCATTTCTGGATGTAGGCATCCACATTGAACTTGCGTCTGCAACCGTTGTAGTTCATGTATCTTACTGTTCCGAAAATTTTCCTTTCTTTCCAGCCCCGGTCATGCACCCCGCCTATGGACCACATTATGCCTGTGTACCCATTGGGGTCTCGGCCATCAAGTTCATACTTGTCATTTAAGTAAATGGCTGTGTCAATGGCCTGTTCAGGGCTTCTGCTCCATTCCAGGATCTTTTTGGCCCAGTACATGCGCATGTAGCCATGCATCTTGCCGCTTTTGACCATTTCAGTCTGGGCCGCGTTCCAGAGGGGATCGTGGGTCAGGCCCTGTTCCAGCGCCTGGGGTTCATAGAGATAATCCCTGCTGTCACTGCGGTGTTTGTCCAGAGTCTTTTGCGCCCAGGCGGGCAGACCCTGGAAATTGTCGTAGTTTTGATTGTAGTGGCAGAAATTGTCCGAAAGTTCCCTGCGTACAATCAGTTCTTCCAGGAAGGCTTCCCTTGACTGTACTGGAGTATCAAGCTGTTTTTTGACCTGCAGGGCTACTCTCTGGGCACTTGTGTGTCCAAAGTGCAGGTAAGGGGACAGGTTGGACAGAACTTGCATGTTGGGGTCGTTTCTTTGTTCATGGTACAGGGAGAGCCTGTGGGCCATGAAATCATCCAGAACTTCGCCTGCACCGGCAGGGCCGGGACTTAGCCACCTCACAGGTGTTATGGTTTTGTCCAGATCCATCTCCTGCAACAGCCCGTCCGGATCAACCCCGGTCCCGGCCTGGGCTGGATATGGATGGGGCTTAACATCCGGGTAGTCTTCAAGAAACTCCTCCAGCTGCCTGTGAATTTTGGGCCGGATGGTCCTGGCGGCATATTCCTGCTTCTGGGATGTGCTCCAGCAGGGGACGATATTGTGGGCATCCACTAAGTGCGCCGGTATGCCTGTTTTGTCCAGGACTGCCTTTTGCCAGGATTTTTTTATTCGCAGGGGGTCAAAATCCATGACCAGAAATGATGCCCGGTGTTTTTCAAGGTATGCAGGCAAAACGAGGCCGGCTTCTCCCCGTACCAGGTCCAGTGGGATATTCAGGCTTTCTGCAACGCCGGCACATTCATGCAGGCCCCTGAGCATAAAGTCGAACTGACGCAGGCCTGCCTGCAAAAACCCGTCCGCCAGGCAAAAAACAATCCTCAGGGGGCGCGAGAGGTGCAGGGCCAGGTCCTGGGCGTGCACCAGGGCCCAGTTGTCCTTTATTCTCTGGTCCCGGCTCATCCAGTAAATGACCGGGCCTGAGTCCTGGTTGCCTGTTCTTATCTCCTGTATTCTACGGGGGTGAACGCGCATGAAAGAGTCCTCGCCGCTTGCAGTTGAATAAAATTATGAATATGAACTACAGGCATGCTTACAATCAAATGTTCCGGCTGTAAAAAAAAACTTTTCAAATACAGAAAGGTGGGCTCCGGAGAAGTCCTGCGCTGCCACAAGAGCCGGATTACCAGGTTTTATGACGGCCTGGAGCAGAAAGGAGGCCTTGCCTGTCCCTGTGGACAGGTGGTGGGCATTGACCAGGGCAGGTTTTACAAGATGAACTCCAGCGCCTTTACTTATACCGGCACCAAGGACAATAAATAGTTACTAAAGTCTCAGATTGCCTGCGGCCAGATCTTCCAGTCCCGAGATATCCAGAAGGGTTACCTTCTTGCCTGCTGTTTCAATGTATTCCTCTTCGTTCATTTTGCGTATCACCCGGGACAGAGTTTCGGGGATGGTGCCCAGAAAGCCGGCCAGCTGGGATTTATTCAGATCCAGGTCGAACTGATCTTTGCCCAGGTTTTCCCTGATGAGCAACAGATGTGTGGCCAGCCTGGCGGGTACCTCCTTGAGGCTCAGTTCTTCCACCTTGCCCACCATGTTCCTCAAGCGCATGGATAAAAGGCCCAGCAGATTCAGGCCCAGGTCAGGGTTTTCGCTGATAAGGCGTCTGAACTGTTTGCGGGGGAAAAAGAGAAGTTTGGTATCCTCAAGACACAGGGCACTGGCAGGAAAGTTTCTGCCTGCAAAAACGGCAACTTCGGCAAAGACCTCCCCGGGACCGAAGATGTGCAGAATATGCTCCTTGCCCAGGGGGGAGGATTTGTAGATTTTTACTTTTCCCTGAACTATCCCGTAAAATCCCTCACCGGGATCGTTTTCCTGGAAAATCATCTGGTTGGCCTTGAAATGTCTGGTACCGGCAATGCCTGAAAGGGCCTTTGTATGCTCCGGCTCTAAGGAAGCAAAGACCGGAAATATGTGCAGGTCTTGGGACATTTACTGGATCTCCTGAACGATTAGATGCAAGATGTATCGAGCTGTTTTGAGGCAATCAGCACCTTAACCCTGAAACCCTGTCATAAAAAATAAGAGAAATTTGTGCTATGGCGCTGGAAATTTCCGACCTCGATGATAAGCGTAAGCATAGACAGTCAAGTGGCCAGGGGTAACTTTTTCGCTTGGGTTGCGGGCATAACCCGCATAGGTTCTTGTCTGTTGTCTTGACTTAAGTCAAGGCATAACAAATATAAAACCTTATCTTGGCTTTCAAGTCAACAGCTTTAAAAAGAAGCGTATGCCAGGCTGGCTGTGCATAATCTGGAGAAAATCACAGAAAAAAGTTGATCCAGAGAATGAGGTATCGTAACATTTAAAAAAAGGAGGTATTTATGAAAGTCGTGAATATATTTGAGGAAGGAACGTTCAGTGACAAGGCCATGAAGAAAAATCTGGTTCACGACAGCCCGTATTTCAGGATTATCAACTTCAATTTCAGGGCCGGGCAGGAACTGCCCATACATTCCCATGAACTTGAAGGCGAACTAAGCATCCAGGTGCTGGAGGGTGAAGGCGAGTACCTGGCAAAGGACAGAACCCTTCCGGCCAGAGCCGGAGATATTCTGGTCTGCGCCATCGAGGAGTCCCACGGTATTCGGGCTGTGACGGATATGCGGGTTCTGGTGACCATTGCCCCGCCAATATAATTGTGGCTTTTTTGGTCAGCGTTGCCGGCAAGCAAAAGCTATCAGGTAACCATTCAGGGGGCACTCAGGTGTAGTTCCTGGCACAAGGTCTTGGGACTGTCCCGCACTTATTTTTTTGATGAACAATTTACAGATGTGAGCGTTAGAAAAATAGGTGCGGGACTGTCCCCGGGCCGATTGAGGCATCCCCTGAATGGTTACGTTACAAGCATCTTCTGTACTTTAAGCCTTGCAGTTATCAAAGGCATAAATATACCAGACAACTTTAAGCAGGGAGGGAGCTTATGCAAGTAATGTTAAAAGACAGAAGTTGCAGGTCAGTAGCATTTTAAAACCAAGGAGGGGGTTATGACAAAGGGAAAAAACCGGCAGAATGGAGCCGGCAGGGCCGCCATACTTATTGCTTTGCTGGCAGGTGTGGCTCTAACCCTGGTTGCCGGGTTTACCTACAGCCACACGGACCAGCCGGAGTTCTGCGGCAGCTGCCATGTAATGTATGAGGCGACCAGAACTCACCAGCAGTCTGTGCATGCGGATCTGAGCTGTAATGAATGCCATGCTCCGCACAGCGCCGTTCCAAAGATGCTGTTCAAGTCCTGGGCCGGTACAAAAGACATGTACAAAAACACTTTTGGAAAGGTTGGCGACGTGATTCAGTCTTCTGACAGGAGCTCAAGGGTTATTAATGACAATTGCACCAACTGTCATGCCATGACCGGTCTTAATGTAGACGCGGACATGGCCAAGGATCAGTGCATAGATTGTCATCGTCAGGTGCCGCATATGCGGTCAACTCCCGTAGCCGAAAGGAGGGTAGCAGATGAGTAAGAAATATCTAAGCTGGGTGCTGGCATTAATGCTTACGTTAGTATTTGCTGGATGCAGCGAGATTCCAGAGGCAGAGACTCCGGACTATGAAACTGATCTCACTGAAGAGGAAGCTGAGCGCAACAGTGCATTTAAAGAATATTTCCCCAAGCAGTACCAGACCTATCAGAGGCTAAAGGCTGAAGATTTTGATTATGGTGAGGGGCAGATGACTGAATATGGCGGATCTGTTGCCCATGAAAAACATCTGTGCGGCGATCTTCCCCAAGCCTACAAGTACTGTCAGCCCTATCTCAAAAACCTTTGGCTGGGATATCCCTTCAGCTACGAGTATAACCGGGCCAGGGGCCATGCCAATGCTGTGCACGACCTTCTGGATATAGACCGCATCAACCGCTACAGTGAAGAAGCAGGCCTGCCTGCTACATGCTACAACTGCAAAAGTAACAAGATGCCCGGGTACATCGAGGAATACGGAGATGACTTCTGGGCCATGGAGTTCCACGATTTCCGGGAAGAACACGATCTGGAGGACCATGCCATCGGCTGCAATACCTGTCATGATCCTGAGGACATGAGTCTGCGCATCACCAGTGTCCCCCTGACCGAGGCCCTGGAAAGACAGGGTGAGGACTGGAGGGATGCTTCCCGCAACGAAATGCGCTCCTTAGTCTGTGCCCAGTGTCATGTAGAATACTACTTTGAGCATGAAGAGATCGGCGTGGCCCAAAAGCCTGTTTTTCCATGGGATAAGGGCAAGAATCCCGATGATATGTATGAATACAAAAAGAGCTTCGGGGTAACTGACCGGGAAGGATTTGAAGGCTGGTTTATTGACTGGACCCACCCGGTTTCGGATACGCCCATGATCAAGGTACAGCACCCGGAATATGAAATGTGGCACGACAGCACCCACGGTGCAGCCGGAGTGGCCTGTGCAGACTGCCATATGCCCTACACCCGCATGGACGGCAAGAAAAAGATCTCCAGTCATTTTCAGACCTCGCCCCTGCGTTCAATGGAGGCCATCGAGAATACCTGTGGACAGTGCCATACCGACAAGTCTGCGGAATACCTTAAAGACCGGGTTATTTATTCCCAGGAAAGGACCTGGGAGCAGCTCATGGAGGCCCAGCGGGAATCCGTGCGGGCACATGAAGCTGTCAGGCTGGCTTCAGAATACGAGGGAGATGTCAGGAATGATTTTGATGATCTCATGATCCAGGCCCGGGAAAGGGTGCGCAAAGGCCAGTGGTTCTGGGACTACGTATCTGCGGAAAACAGCGCCGG
>NZ_QYZY01000307.1:0-3393 GCF_003838035.1 Desulfonatronospira sp. MSAO_Bac3
AACCCGGTTACCGGAGACCGCCAGTTCATGCTTATGTCAGAGTCAGGCGAAATCAGCCTGGACAAGCAGCACTCCCCGCACCAGTTTTCAGCTGATTATGGAGCGGTTCAGGATTCCGGCCTGAACAATTATCTGGACCAAAAGGGTAAAGAGCTGGCCTCCATCTCTCACCGACCGGACATGCCCTACTCCTTTAGATGCGTAAACGCCACTTACGTAAACGCTTACGCCTTTCCCGGAGGAAGCATTGCCACTACCAGGGGTATTCTCCTGGAGATGCAAAATGAGGCAGAACTGGATGCCCTGCTGGGGCATGAAATTGCCCATGTAAATGCAAGGCACACTGCTGCCCGCATGTCCCGGACAGTTGTAACACAGCTTCTTGTAATAGGTGCTTCTATTTACCTGGAAAGTCAGCATGAAGAATATGCTCCTCTCGCAGCAGGGCTGGGCTCTTTTGCTACCGGAGCACTTCTGGCCAGATACAGCCGTAACGACGAGCGTGAAGCAGATGAGCTGGGTATGCTGTACATGACTGATGCCGGCATGAATCCCAAGGGAATGGTAGGTCTTATGGATGTGCTGGTAAGTATAAACAACAGAAAACCTTCAGTTATGGAGCGCATGTTTTCCACTCACCCCATGAGCCAGGAACGTTACGACAAAGCGCTTTACAGGAGCAGGAACGAATATGCTCATGCCGGGAATTATCCTGTTCACAGGGAGCGCTACATGGACAATACCGCCGGTCTTCGACGGATGAAGGGGGCCATTGAAGATATGCAGGATGGCGAAGGAGATATGCGCCAGGAACGCTTCAGTCAGGCTGAAGAATCCTTTAACCGAGCTCTTAAACAGGCTCCTGATGATTACGCTGCGCTGGTGCTTATGTCCAAGTGCCAGCTGGCTCTGAACCGGCCCCGAAGAGCCAAAACTTTTTCCGACAGGGCCACCAGGGTTTATCCTGAGGAAGCCCAGGCTCACCATATAAACGGGGTGGCGGCAATGGATCTGGGGCAGTATGATGAGGCGCTTGATGGATTCAGCCACTATGAAGAGATGCTGCCGGGCAATCCAAACACTGTCTTCCTCAAAGCTGTCTGCCTGGAAGGGATGGGTCGCAGAAGTGATGCGGCCGTAGAATTCGAGAGATTCCTTCAAAGTGCAGGTGCCGGAGACAAGGCGGATTATGCCAGAAAAAGGCTGGAGGAGTGGGGTTATAAGGATTCGCCAGAAGATTCTTGAGCAGAAAATTGGAATTCTCTATTCTGCACGGAAGGAGATCTACAGACTCTGCATCAGCCCAAGAGCTTTTTTAGAACGTTTTCAATGTCCTGCATCTGTACCGGCTTGCCCAGGTATTCATCCATGCCGGACTCCAGAAATTTTTCCCGGTCCCCGTTTAATGTATAAGCGGTCAGGGCTATAATGGGGACTTTTGGGGCTATGCCTGAATCCTGCATGCTTCTGATTTTCCTGGTGGCCTGCACCCCGTCCATAACCGGCATATGAATGTCCATGAAAATACAGTCAAAGTGGCTGTGGGCAAAGGCTTCCACGGCCTGACTGCCGTTCTGGGCCGTCTGCACATGATGACCTGATTTTTGCAGAAGCTTCTGCATGGCGAAGCGGTTGGCCGGATCATCTTCCACCAGAAGGATCCGGAGCCCGCTTAGAGCTTTTTCACTGTCCTGACTGTCTTCCTGCCTGGAAACGTCACTGTCCTCTGCAGCTTTCAAAGGAAGGTCCACGTAGAACGTGCTGCCCTGCCCGGGCACGCTCTTAACGCTTATGTTTCCGTGCATGAGCTCCACAAGTCTCTTGACTATGGACAGTCCCAGTCCTGCACCCTGATACTTGCGTGTATAGGAGTTTTCAGCCTGGACAAATGGCTTGAAGAGTTCCTGAAGCACCTCCTGCTCCATGCCTATCCCGGTGTCCTGGACAGTTATGCGCACCTGCTGTTCAGTATCGTTCCCGGAGTACAAAGACCAGGACACCTGCACCCCGCCTTTTTCGGTGAATTTCAGGGCATTGCCCACCAGGTTGAAGAGTATCTGCTGGATCCTGGCCTCGTCTCCAACAAGCCTGGAAGGAAAACCCTCCTGGAAGATACATTCCAGGGACAGATGTTTGTTTCTGGTGGTGACGGCAAAAAGTTCGTTTACCGAACTGCAAAGCTCCAGCGGGTCGAATTCTTCCTGGTGGATGGTCATGTGCCCGGCCTCGATGCGCGAGAGGTCCAGGATGTCCGATAAAAGCCTGGTCAGCCGGTGAGAGGATTTTATGCCCAGATCCACATACTCCTTTTGTTCCATGTCCAGGCTGGTCTCTTTTAACAGCTGCAGCATACCGGCGATGCCGTTTAGAGGTGTTCTTATCTCGTGGCTCATATTGGCCAGAAACTCGGTCTTGACCCTGCTTGCCGCCTCTGCTTCCTGCCTGGCTTTGACCAGTTCCTGCTCTGTCTTTTTCCAGGCGGTAAGGTCTTCGCGGATTAAAATGCCTCCGGTGATTTTGTCACCTTCCTTTAGAGGCACACCGCGCCGTGAAACCCAGCCGCAACCGCCGCCTATGAACTCTGGAAAAAATATTTCCGGAACATCAAGGTGTTCACCTTTTAGTATCCGACCTACCTGTTCATTGATGCCAGCCTTTACAAGGCCTGGCAGTTCCTGAATATGCATGCCCAAAAGTTTCTGTTTGTCCACCCCGTTGCCTGCAAAGTGCTGCATATGCCACTCATTGACAAAGATAAGGCGGCCCTGGCTGTCAAACTGCATTATGGATATGGGGCACTGCTCAGCAAGCCTTTTGAAGGACTCCTGACTTCTGACAAGGTCTTCCCGGGCCTGCCTGCGGTCTTCCTCAGCACTCAGGGCGGAGGCGATAATGCCTATCACCTTTTTGTCATCTTCTGTAGGAACTCTATTTTCCTGGTAGACCACGCATAATGTGCCTACAAAGTCTTCACCGCACTTCACCGGGTGCCCCAGATAGGTCTTCAGGTTGTACCGCCGGACATTGGGGTCTGTACGGGCATACTCAGTCTGGTCCAGATCGGTGACCACCATTGTCTCGTTTTGGCCCTGCTTTATGGCATCGTAGCATATGTGACCCTGGGGATGGTCCCTGGGATCGTAGTCTTCCGGGGCCTGCCACTGCCCCATGGAACACAGAAGGCCTGATTCCAGGCGATTGTACAAGGCGCAGGCGGCGTCCAGCAGGTCACCACACAGAGCGGTCAGACGCTGGATATTGGTCTCAAAGTCCTGGCCCAGTCCAAGCAGGCAATGATTGATCTCTGAGAGACGCCTGGCGTTTTTGTGGATCTCTTCTTCGTCTAACTTTTTCTGGGTAACATCCTCGACTATCCCCATGCATCCCTGGATT
>NZ_QYZY01000308.1:0-15598 GCF_003838035.1 Desulfonatronospira sp. MSAO_Bac3
AGCGTATCTTAAGGCAGGAAACCCGTAATGGACAAGTGTTCTATTCCGGGTTATGATGAAAGATAAGAAAGTTGAAAGCAGCCGTTTTAAAAAAATGTGCCGGATAGATATCCAGTTCAGGAGGGGTCTGCTAAAGACCGGACCAGCCTGTGCAAAAGGCAGTCCTGCCCTTGCCCGATTCTATCCAAAATACCCGTAAGGAACGTAAAGATATAAAAGCATGTCTGCAATATACATCCTGTCCCGTAACCAGGGCCTGCAAAAACTTGTTGAAGAAATTTGTCAGGCGTATTTCCCCGAATCCTCAGTGCGGGTTCTGGAACCAGGCGAGCTTGAGGATCTAATGGTCCATTCTGAAATAAACGTCTGTATCCTGGATGAGCAGGTTGTACGGGATTACCAGGATGGCCCGTCCCTGGCACTGCGCAAAAAGTTTCACGAAAGCGGGTTTTCCATTTTAATGCTCTACCAGGACGAGGAACCGGCCAAGCTTGCAGGCGAGGTGCAAGCGGACAGCGTGCTGAATGTTACCTGCAGCCGGGGTGAATTTAAAAGCCGCCTGGAGCACCTGTTTTTAATCAGCGAGCTGCGCGCCATGAACCTGAATCTCAGGGCTCAGCTTGACTGGCGGGTCAACAGGATGGACACCCTGGAGCAGGAACTGTGGCATACCAACACCATCCTCAAAGCGCTCAGCCGCTGCAACGAGATCATCATAAAGGCCGATGACGAGCAGACAATGCTGCAGAATGTGTGTCAGACCATCTCCAGCCAGATAGGCTATCCCCTGGTCTGGGTTGGCTATGCCCGCAGGGACAGTGAACAAAGTGTTAAAATAATGGCTTCCAGCGGCCCCAAAAAGGAACTGGCAGGAGAGCTTAAAATCCACTGGGATGAAAGTCCATACGGGCAGGGGCCCACTGCTGCGGCCATAAAGACAGGCCAGCCGGCTTATGTGGATGACGTGAACAAAAAGCCCGAAATGAAGTGCTGGGCCGAGATTTTCAACAAGGTCGGCATCAAGGAGGTTTTATCCCTGCCCATTGCTTATTCCGGAGTGGGTTTCGGAGCTCTGACCATCACCTCGCAACGCTCGGGGGGTTTTACAGGGGAGACCAGGGAATACTTAGAAAGCGTGGCCCGGAACATGGGCTACGGGGTATGGTTTTTGCGCCACCGGGCCAAGAGAAAACAGGTGGAAAGAGAGCTGCAAAAGACCAACGAGATTTTCACCCTGGCCATGGAAGCCACCCAGGATGCCATATGGGACTGGGATATCCGTTCCGGCACAACCTATTTCAGTCCCAGGTGGTATACCATGCTGGGATACGAGCCTTACGAACTGCCCCAGAACTATGAAAGTTTTCTTGCGGTTATTCATCCTGCAGACAAGGACCAGGTCAAGGAAAAGATGGATGAGTACCTGCGACAACCTCAGAATTTTTCCATTGAATACAGGGCGGTAAGCAAGAACGGAGAGACCCTGTGGATACTCACCAGGGGCAAGGTGGTGCAAAGCGATGAACAGGGCCGGCCTCTGCGCATGGCAGGGACCAACGTGGATATGACCGAGCGCAAGCTCATGGAACAGGAACTGAGCCAGGCCAAGAAGTCGGCTGAAACAGCCAACAGGGCCAAGGACAGGTTTCTTGAAAACATGAATCACGAACTGCGCACCCCTCTGAACGGAATTATGAGCGTTCTGCAGACCCTGGCCGATTCCGAACTGAAACCCGCGGAAAAAGAATATGTAGAAATGGCCCTTAATTCATCAAGTCAGCTTCTGGCCTCTTTGAACAAGATACTTGAACTGTCCTCGCTGCAGGATGATATCCAGCAGGTCCATCCACAGCCTTTTGCCCTGCATGAGGAAATGAGCAAGCTGGTGAGTTTTTTTCAGCCCCAGGCCCGCAACAAACAGATCGGCCTGGAGCTGGATATTCAGGAAGATGTGCCCTCCTGGCTGGTTTCCGATGTGGGGATGCTGCGCCAGATCGTATGGAACTTAGTGGACAATGCAGTCAAATTCACGCATGAAGGAAAGGTAGTGTTGAGGATTTCAAAACAGTCCGACAGCAGACAGGACAGCGAGGCCACCACTGTTCCTCTTCTTTTTGAAGTAGAGGATACAGGAGGCGGCATCCCCCATGAAATGCAGAAAGACATCTTTGAGCCGTTTGTTATCGGTGAGCACGATATTCAGTTCAAGCGCTACCAGGGCACGGGTATCGGTCTTAGTGTATGCAGGCAGCTTGTACGTTCCCTGGGCGGGGAAACAGGGGTTGAATCCAGAAAGGGCCTGGGAAGCACCTTTTATTTTATTCTGGAACTGGAGCCCGGACGGGAAACAGAAGAAGACCTCCCGGAATACGAGGAGATTCTAAATCCGGAAAACAAATGCATACTCATAGTGGAAGATGAAAAAATAAATCTCATGCTCATAAGGCGCATGCTGCAGAAGAAGGGGTTCAATGTGCTTACCGCCATGGACGGGCGTGAGGCCCTGGAGGTGCTGAAAAGCAACCAGGACATCTCACTTATCCTTATGGATGTCATGGTGCCTGTACATGACGGGTATGAACTGACCAGGATGATCAGGAAGGGTGATTTTGACGGACTCAAACAGGTTCCCATTGTCGCTGTCACCGCCCTGGCTGATGCTGCAAGCAGGCAGCACTGTTTCGAGGCCGGCATGAATGCCTATCTTTCCAAACCGGTGGACAACAGTGAATTGATGAAAATGATTCGCAGATACCTGGTCAAGGCTCAGTAGTCAGAGGTCAGAAGTCAGGAATCAGAAGTCATTCCAAGTTGCAATCAAGATGATTTCTCCAGACAGTTATGAATATCACTAAGTTCGGAAAACCAGAAAAAAATTTTACCACCCCGGTTGAATGGAAGAAATTCAACGGGGCAGGCAGAGGACACAGAGGTACACAGAGTTAGCAGTGTCATCTTACGCCTTTTTCTCTGTGAATCTCTGTGGTGTCAAACATTTGATGACAATGGGCATAAAGATCATCTTGAATGCAAATCGGAATCAGAAGTCAGAGGTCAGAAGAGAAAGGCAAACCCATTCAGCCGTGAATCAAGGAATTTTAGCTTTTATGGAAACAGCAGAAGCGTCCCATTTTATCCAGGATATAATCGAGCAGGATCTTAAAAGCGGCAAGCATAATACCGTGGTGACCAGGTTTCCCCCTGAGCCCAACGGTTATCTGCATATCGGCCATGCCAAGTCCATCTGTCTCAATTTCGGGCTGGCAAAAAAGTACGGCGGACGGTGTCACCTGCGTTTTGACGACACCAACCCCAAGAAGGAAGACCCGGAATACGTGCATTCCATCATTGAGGACGTAAAGTGGCTCGGTTACGACTGGGGAGAGCATCTTTACTATGCCTCTGATTACTTTCAGCAGTTTTATGAGTATGCACTTCAGCTTATCCAGCAGGGACAGGCCTATGTCTGCAGCCTGGGTCCGGAAGAAATCCGCAGTTACCGGGGCACCCTTACCCAGCCGGGCCGAAACAGCCCCTACAGGGAGCGCAGCGTGCAGGAGAACCTGGATCTTTTTCAGGAAATGAAAAAGGGGAGCTTCGAAGAAGGAGCCCATGTTCTGCGGGCAAAAATCGATATGGCTTCTGCCAATATCAATATGCGTGACCCGGTAATCTACCGCATCCTCAAGGCCAGGCATCACCGGACCGGGGATGCCTGGTGCATTTACCCCACTTATGATTACGCTCACTGCTTGTCGGATTCCATAGAGGGCATCACTCATTCCCTGTGCTCTCTGGAATTTCAGGATCACCGGCCCCTTTACGACTGGTTTCTGGAGAAACTGGGGGTAAAATGTCACCCTCAGCAGATAGAGTTCGCCAGGCTTAGCCTGAACTACACGGTAATGAGCAAGCGCAAGCTTACCCAGCTGGTTCAGGCAGGCCACGTACATGGCTGGGACGATCCCAGGATGCCCACCATATCCGGTCTCAGACGCCGCGGATATACACCGGGTTCCATCCGGAAGTTCTGCGATCTCATCGGGGTGGCCAAAAGCGACAACGTGGTGGACATGTCCCTGCTGGAGTACTGCATCCGCGAAGACCTGAACAGGCGGGCTCCCAGGTATATGGGGGTATTAAACCCGGTCAAAGTGGTCATAACCAATTATCCCGGGCAAAGTTCAGAAGAACTGGAAGCCATAAACAATCCCGAGGACGAGAGCATGGGAACGCGCAGTATTCCCTTTTCCGGGGTGATTTATATCGAGGCTGACGACTTCCGGGAGGACCCTCCCAAAAAGTATTTCCGACTGGCCCCGGGCCGCGAGGTCCGTCTGAGGTATGCCTATTTTATTACCTGCCGGGAAGTGGTCAGGGACCCGCAAACAGGCGAAATCCAGGAGATACGCTGCACCTATGATCCAGAGACCAGAGGCGGGGATTCTCCGGACGGACGCAAGGTCAAGGGGACCCTGCACTGGGTGTCGGCGGCTCACGCTGTGCAGTCCAGCGTGCACATTTATGACCGCCTGTTTTCCAGGCCCAATCCCCTGCAGGACGAAAAAAAGGGCCTTGGTTTGGATGATACATTGAACCCGGATTCACTGCAAAAGATGCATGGCTGCATGATGGAGCCGGCTGTTAAAGAGCTTGCCCCCGGGGATTTTCTGCAGTTTGAAAGACTGGGTTATTTTTGTGTAGATCCGGAAAGCCATCCCCAGAGTCCGGTTTTTAACAGGACTGTTTCTCTCAAGGATACCTGGGCCAAAATTGAAAAAAAGATGCAGAACCAATGACCAGTCCTCTGCCCTGCACATTGACCATTGCCGGATCAGATCCAGGAGGTGGAGCCGGGATTCAGGCGGACCTCAAGACATTTTCTATGCACAGGGTCTACGGCCTGTCAGTGATCACGGCCTTGACCGCCCAGAATACCACCGGGGTGCAGGGTGTTTTTGCCCCTGAACCGGACTTTGTGGCCCTGCAGCTGCAAAGCGTGCTGGATGATTTTCCTGTACGTGCAGCCAAGACCGGGATGCTTTTTTCGGCGGATATTATATCCGCGGTGGCCGGGGCCCTGAAAGGCGCGGACTTTCCCCTGGTTGTGGACCCGGTCTGCGTAAGCCAGAGCGGGCACAAGCTCCTGCAGGACGAAGCTGTGCAGGCCCTCAAAGATAAAATCCTGCCCCTGTCCGCCCTTATCACCCCCAATCGTCCCGAAGCCGAGCTTTTGACGGGCATGCACCGGATAAGTTCCAGAGATGATATTCTAAAGGCCATAGTCAGGCTGCAGGATATGGGTGCAGAGGGTGTGCTTTTAAAGGGCGGGCATTTCAGTCCGACTCATGATATCACCGACTGGCTGGGCATACGGGGACAAGAGCCCCTGGCCATTACTAAGGCAAGGGTCAATACAACCAGTAATCACGGCACCGGGTGTACGCTTTCGGCAGCCATAGCAGCCAACCTGGCCCTGGGCATGGATATGCAGGCAGCGGTGGTCAAAGGCAGGGACTATCTGCAGCTGGCCCTGGAGAAAAGTTTTCCCCTGGGAAGGGGCCACGGTCCGGTGAACCACTTAGCTGCCCTGAGCTGAAAGTAGAAACACAGGGCTGCGGCGTTTACTTGCCGCCAAGTTCCCTGCTGCGGCGGGCGGCCTCCTGTACTGCTTCCAGGACAGCGGCCTTGACCGCTCTTTTTTCCAGTGCTCCCAGCCCGGCTGTGGTGGTACCTCCGGGGGAAGTGACCATCTCCTTCAGCTGGGTGATATGACATTTTTCCTTGTGGGCCATATGGGCCGAGCCTGCAAAAAGCTCCAAAACCATCTCCGTGGCCTGGGCTCTGCCAAGACCCATATACACCCCGGCATCCACCATGCTTTCCATGAAATAGTATACATAGGCTGGACCGGACCCGATAAGGGCGGTAAAGGCATCAAAGGATTTTTCCGGAAGCACGTGCACCTGGCCCAGGTCCTGGAAAAGACCCTGAATAAACCCGGCCTGTTCCGGGGAAAGGGTGTCATCCTCCAGGCAGAGGGCGAACACGCCGCGTCCAACCAGGGCCGGAGTGTTGGGCATTACCCTGACCACCGGACAGGCCTTGTTGCTCCAGAAGGCAAGGTCTCCGGTTTTCACCCCGGCTGCCACTGAGATGAGGCATTTGGACCGGTCCAGGCTTGAGGATATTTCTGCCGCCACAGCGGGCGCAAGACCCGGCTTGACCGCCAGCACTACATAATCGCAGTCCCTGGCCAGCTCTGCAGGACCGGGCTGTTGCTTCAAGCCGCATTCACGGCCCAGGCGCTCCAGGCATGATTTGTCCGGATCATAGCCGTGCAGTTCGAGATCCTGCCGATGAGCAAGGCCCTGGACCATGGCCCCGCCCATATTGCCTGTACCGATAAGTCCAAGACGCGCTTTCATCTAACCCACCATCTCCATTTTACTGAAAAAATAGGCCATTTCCACCTGTGCTGTTTCCGGGGCATCAGAGCCGTGTACCGAGTTTTTTTCTATATCCAGGGCATAGGCCTTGCGGATGGTGCCTTCCTGCGCATTTTCCGGGTTGGTGGCCCCCATGATCTCCCGGTATTTGTCGATGCCGTTTTCTCCTTCCAGGATGCTGACGACTATTGGTCCCGAAGACATGTAGTCGGTAAGGCTGTCAAAAAAAGGCCTGTCCTTATGTACATCGTAGAAGCCCCGGGCTTCATCCTTGCTCAGGCGCAGCATTTTCATGGCCACGATTTTCAGGCCGCTGTCCTGAATCATTTTCATGATTGCACCCTGCAGGTTTCTTTGTACTGCATCCGGTTTGATGATGGAAAGTGTCCTCTGAGTCATTTTTTCTCCTTTTTTATTTTAAGTATCTTATTTAATCTGCACTGGCTGTATGGCCGTCACTGGATGAGGAAACGGCCCGGATTCTCTGCTGAAGCAACAGTTCGTCCACACTGGCCATGTTTATTTTTGCGTCCCTGTTTTTGCTCCACTGTTGCAGGGCTTCAAGCGTTTCCGGATACGGGTGCCCTATGGCCACGGCCATGCCGTGCCTGGAAGCCAGCTGCTCCGCCTTCTGCAACTGGTAGGTAATGGCCTGGATGCTCCGGACATTATCCAGAAAGACATGGCGCTGCATGAAATCCAGGCCGGTTTCCCGTGCCAGACGCCGGGCAACGCTGTCTGGAGTGGTTACGCTGTCCAGAAAGAACATGTCCCTTTTTTCAAGCTCTTCAAAGACTACCTGCATTCCCTCGTAATGCCGGGTAAAGGCCGACCCCATGTGATTGTTCATCCCTGTGGCCTGAGGCACCTGCTCCAGGCTGTGCACAAGCTGACGTCTTATTTCCCGGGGGGTCATGTCCACAAAAAGAGCGCCCGGGCCCGGTTCTACTCCCCGGTGGTATGTATCCGGCTCCATGGGCATGTGCAGCATGACCTCGAAATCTTTTTTTGATGCGAATTCCGCTACTTCTTCCGTCTTGTGCAGGTAGGGAAGAATGGAGTATGTTACCGGAAAATTAAGTTCAGCGAGCTTCCTGGCAAACTCCAGACATTCTCCAAGATCGTCTATGATGATGACCAGACTGCCCGATCCCTTCTGCCTGTCCGGCTTTTGAATGCCCAGGTGCAGAACGTGAGTGGTATGTCCTGAAATGTTTATGGCCCACTTCTGACGCTTGGGATCCTGAGGCTTGATCTCCGCGTTGGCTACAAAGCTGTCCAGGACTTTTTCCAGCTGCCGGATGAACTGTTTTTGCCTGTCATCGGTATAAATAAACATTTCCTGGAAATTGAAGGGAGTGCCGTAAAAAAAACGGTTGTCCACGCGGTTGCGAAGGATATGGCCCTGATCCTTGCCCATCCTGTCCAGTACATTCAAAATGGCCATATCAGCCTCCCAGACTCTCTGCTCGAAACCGGTACCCACTTTTTCCTCGTAGGTAAACTTTCTGTCTGTGGCAGTCAGGGTCTTGCCGGGGTCAGAAGAAGTGTGGGTAACTTGTTCTTTTTTTTGAGCAAGTGTTTCTGAGCTGGTATCTGCAGACTGTTTTTTGGGAGGCAGAAGCAGGATTCCCAGTAAGGACACAAGGGTGATGACGGTTGCTGCACCCCAGAAAAAATATCCCAAGGGGAAATTTTTCCGGGGAGCAGCTTTTTTTTGGGAACCGGTTTTATTTTTGCCGGAGGTGGCCATGGGTCTTGTTGATCAGTTGTAGCTCAGTTCCTGTATTCTGGGCATGGAACGCAGCAGTTCCAGGGCCATGCGCAACTGGTTGTCCTCATCCAGCAGTTTCTGCACTTCCTCGGAATAGCGTTCTTCCTCGTCGTCAGGCCTTTCATCCGGCTGATCAATGTGAAACTGCATCATGGATTCCTGCATTTCCTGCTGCTGTTCATCTTCATCAACTGCATCAACCCGGTGGGGAATATGAATGTCCGGTGCTACACCTTCGGCTTCAATGGAGCGTCCGTCGGGAGTGTAGTAGTTGGCTATGGTCAGTTTGATGGCCGACCCGTCAGCCACGGGGAGGATGCTTTGCACCGAACCCTTGCCGAAGGTGGGCTCCCCAAGCAGCAGGGCACGGTTCCTGTCCTGCAGGGCCCCGGCCACGATTTCAGAACCTGAGGCGGATCCGGCGTTGATGAGGACCACCATGGGGGAAGTAACGTCCTCGGCGCTGCTGGTGGCTGAATAGTCCTTGCGCTGCGCTTCTTCGCGGCCCTGGGTATAAACGATGAGTCCGTCATCCAGGAAGATGTCGGAAACTGAAACAGCCTGGTCCAGGAGGCCTCCGGGGTTGTTTCTAAGGTCCAGAACAATGCCCTTGATCTCTTTTTCCGAAGAGTACTTGCGGATTTCCTCCTTGAGGTCTTCGGTGGTGGTGGCCTTGAAGTCAGTGATGCGCAGGTGCAGGTATCCTGATTCCAGTTCCTGGCTTTTGACTGAGTGCACCGGTATATCGTCGCGCACGATTTTTACTTTTTCAGGGCTCTGAGAGCCTTCAGAGAGGATGGTCAGTTCTACGGGCTCCCCCTTGGGGCCGCGGATTTTGTTTACTGCGTCTGTAAGGGCCATGTCCTGGGTGGGCTCCCCTTCAATTTCCATGATCACGTCCCCGGGTTCAAGACCTGCTTCGTAGGCCGGTGTGCCCTCTATGGGTGAGATGACCACAAGATTGCCGTCCCGGATGCCTATCTGGATGCCTATGCCTCCGAACTTGCCTTCAAAATCCTCCTGCATCATCCTGAGCTGATCCAGGTCTACGTAGGAGGAGTGGGGATCAAGGTTGCGCAGCATCCCCTGGATGGCTCCCCGGATGAGATCCTCCCGGTCTTTTTCTTCTACATAGTTGTCTTCAATGAGATGCAGGACCTCACTGAACATTTTGAGGCTGTCCATATCGTTGTCCCTGGCCTGGCTGGTCCAGGGGGCAACAGTAAGGAGCAGCAGAATTGCAATTGTACCTATCAGGTGGTTTATACGCATTATTGCCTCCAGAATATTTTTGTTTGGGGTATGGCAAAGCATATCAAGCTTTGGTGATCAGCTGTTTTTGTGTATCATGTCAGCGCTTTGCATGTGGCATGGGGACTGGCTCTCCCCGCACTTATTTTTAAAACCTGTCAATCAACCTACAGAAAAATAAGTGCGGGGGTGCCTGTCCCCTGCTTTCCTTAAAAGCGCTGACATGATACGTTTTTGTTAATTTTTTGCAGACACATCTCAAGGCTGGAAGAGCTGTCATGACTTGCTCAACCAGTCATCAGGATTAATAGGTTTTTGCTGTAAACGCAATTCAAAATATATGCCATGAGTATTTATTTCCGGGTAATATCCTGCCTTGCCGATGGTTTCACCCTGTTCCACATCCTGGCCTATGGCGACGGTGCTTTCGGACAGGTAGGCATAAAGCGAGTAGTAGTCATCTCCATGAAAAATAATAACCACTCTGCCGAAACCGCGCAAGGTATCATTATGCACTACTTTGCCCCATGAAATGGCCCTGACCGGTGCATTCTCCTCCAGGGAAATGCTCTTGCCGTTGTGGGGAGGGCTGTCCGAAGGACTGAAGGACATCTTGACTTCGCCGCTGGCAGGCCATGGCAGATGTCCTTTAAGTTCCTCAAATTCTCTTTCGGTAACCACCTTGAGACGGTAGTTCAAGGATTCGATTACATCCATGATTTCTTCCACCATCTCTTCCCTGGCCAGTTTTTCAGCCCTTATTTCCTGGAGTTCCCGGACAAATTTCAGCTTTTTTTCCAGCAGCCGGTCTTTCAGCGCGTTGACATCTCCAAGCTGATCCTCGAAATCCTCCTTGGCGCTCTGCAGATCAGCCAGCCTCCCCGTGATCTGCCTGGTCTGCTCATGCAGCCGGGCCAGGGTGATGTTCATTTCCTGGTGGATGGCCCTCAGCCATTGAACCTGACGGTCCATTTCGGCCCAGTCCTGCATATCGGCCAGTCCCTGACTGCGGCTTTCTATGTATATGGGCCACAGGTCGGCCATGATGTCTCGGGCCCTGGACCTGGTTTTGTCCCTTTCCCGGCTGAGATCCTGGTATTCCTGGAATATCCTTGCTTCCCTGGCCTGCAGGTCTGCCAGCTTCTCTTCCTGGTTTTGCAGATCCCTGGAGATTTCGTCCAGCCTGTCTTCAGTTTCGGCCAGCCGGGAATAGACTTCTCTTTCCCTGGTACTCAGGCGATCCAGGGTGCGTTTATGTTCGCTGACCTCTTCCCTGCGGCTTTCAATTTCGGATTCAATATCCTCGGGATGAGAGGCCGGAGCGGGCCCGGGGAGCATGATAAAACACAGCAGCAAAATGATCAGCAAAGAAAAGCCTGGAAGCATGCCTGCTGTATTTTTTATACCGGCAGGAGCCTTGTCAATGGTATTTAGAACTCCCGGGAAAAGATTTTTGTTCAAGAGATAAATAGTTGTCACCCTGGTATTTACTATAAATACGATCCCAGCGGACATCCGTCGCACCGGGGGTTGTTCTTGTTGCACCACTTTTTGCCGGTTCGCACCAGCAGGGCGTGGTATTCGTTGTATAGTGCCACATCCCTGGGCAGGCGGTCCATGAAAAAATCTCTGAGTTCATGATAATCGATATCTTCATGTACCAGCAAATGCCTGTTGAGTATGCGACTGGTATAGGCGTCCACTACAAAGCTTGGCTTTTCCAGGGCATACAGCAGGATACTGTCAGCTGTTTCCGGGCCTATGCCTTTTACCTGCAGCAGTTTGTCTCTGAGCTGCTGCAGGTCCTGGCTGGACAGATCCGGGAGATGATAAGCGCATTCCAGGCGCAGAAACTCCAGCAGATTCTTGAGCCTGCGGGCCTTTATCCTGAAATAGCCCGATGGCCTGATGAGTTCGGCCAGTAACTCGTCGTCCAGAGAGGCCATTTTTTCGGGGTGCAGCAGGTCGCGGCTTTTCAGGTTGTTAATGGCCTTTTGAACATTGGACCAGTTGGTGTTCTGAGTCAGAACAGCCCCCACGCAGATTTCAAAAGGAGTCTCTCCCGGCCACCACTGGCTTGGCCCAAGAGAAGCAAGGAGGGTTTCATAAAAGTGCATCAACAAGGTTGAGCTGCTCACGGCTGTCTTTCCCCCCGGCCCAGACCAGGGCCGACCATTCCTGCATATTCAGGCGGGCCGGACGGCCCAGGCCCAGAGCCTCGTATCTTTCTTCCACACTTGATGCCTGGTCCGTCAGGATCCCGGACAGAACAAGAATAGCGGAGTCGTCCAGGTGTTTGATGATGTCCGGGGCCAGCTGTTTCAGTGTGGAGGACAGTATGTTGCCCAGGATCAGGTTGAACTTCTGGTCAGGCCTGAGAGAGGAAAGGCCTCCCTCGCGCACCTCAAACATTTCCCCGACCCTGTTTATCCGTGTATTTTCCTGGGCATTTTCCACGGCTACAGGATCAATGTCCACTCCCAGCCCGCTCATGCCCAGCCTGGAGCAGGCAATGCCCAGGATGCCCGATCCGGTCCCCAGGTCCAGAAAATTTTGCCCGCTTTTCAAATACCCCAGATCCCATAGACGGGATACAGCCCGCAGGCAGAGGTATGTCGTGGCGTGATGCCCGGTCCCGAAAGCCATTTTGGGGGTGATGATTATGGGGACAGCCGCCTGTTTTTCATGTTGCAGCCAGTCCGGCAGAACCACAAATCTCTGGTCCACCTCAATGGGGGTGAAAAAGTCCTTCCAGGCATTGTTCCAGTCCTGAACAGGAACTGTTTCCTCCATGATCTCTATATGCGGGCACATTGACCGGGACACTTCTTTGAACCGGTGCCCGGCGTCCTCCTGGTGGAAATAAATGTCGAACACCAGGGCCTGTCCCGGAAGCTCCTCTTCCTCCCATCCCCAGGAAATGTGCTCGTACAAAAGGGATTCCAGAGCCTCTTTTTCATCCGGGCCGGCTTTGATTTTCAGTTTAAACATATTTTTTTATTATCCTTCCCGGGCACAGCTCCGGCACCGGCCTGGCCCTGAGCTTTTCATGCATGAGCATGTGGTGCTTGATTTCCCACATGTCCTGACGGGTTATAACAGCCGGGGTTAGAACTCCGCGGGGCAGCGTCTGCACGGCTTTTTTCAGGGAATCTCCGGCAACCCGTATCCGCCGCACCCACTGCGGGGTGAGGTCCAGACGTTCTGCTGTTTTTATGCCCGTGACACGGGCCTGTTGCATATGATTGCTGTCTTGCATGACCTGGTCAGTGTTTTTGCAGTACCTGCTCCAGGGCCAGAGCGAATTGCTCCAGGTCCTGCCCGGTTATTGTCAGGGGTGGCAAAAGCCTGAGCACGCTTTCCTGGGTCAGGTTGAGCACGAATCCCCTGTCAAGCAGGGCCTGCCATACATCCTTGCCCGGAAACTCCAGCTCAATGCCCAGCATGAGCCCTCTGCCCCTTACTTCCCTGATGGTGCCGGGGCATTTGCGGCCTGTTTCCCGAAAGCGATTTGCGGCCCACTGCCCCAGGTCCCGGCAGTAGTCCAACAGTCCGTCGCGCTGGATTATTTCCAGGGACTTGAGAGCGGCAACAGAGGGCAGTGGACCGCCTCCAAAGGTTGTCCCGTGACTGCCAGGACCAAAGGCCGAAGCGACTTCCTCCCTGGCCAGCAGGGCTCCCATGGGCAGGCCCGCGGCCAGGGCCTTGGAGGATGTAAACATGTCCGGCTCCAGGCCCTCCTGCTCAAAGGCCCACAGAGAACCGGTTCGTCCCATGCCTGTCTGGATCTCGTCCACTATGAGCAAAATATCCCGGCTTCTTTGAAGCTCGTTGATTTTTTTCTTGAATTCCGGAGACATAAGTTTTATGCCGCCTTCGCCCTGGATGCATTCAGCCATTATGGCTGCGGTGTTTTCATTCACCGCATCCTCCAGGGCCTGAACATCGTTTAAGGGGACATGTCTGAACCCTTCAGGAAGAGGGGCGAAGCCTTCCTTGATCTTGTCCTGGCCGGTGGCTGTCATGGTGGCCAGGGTTCTGCCGTGAAAGGACCCGGAAAAGGTGATGAGTTCATGGCGGTTTTCACCCCTGACCCGGCTCATATAGCGCCGCATTAGTTTTATTGCGGCCTCATTGGCCTCAGCCCCGGAGTTGCAGAAGAATACCTTGTCTAAGTGGCAGGTCTCAACCAGTTTTTCAGATAGAAGGACCTGTTCTTCCTGGTAAAAGAGATTGCTTGTGTGAACCAGTTTGCCTGCCTGGCTGCAGATGGCCTGCACGATTTCGGGGTGAGAGTGGCCCAGGTTGCACACGGATATGCCGGCCAGAAGATCAATGTACTCCCGGCCCTGAAAATCGTAAAGCCTGCAGCCCGAAGCAGTTTTCACCGCCAGAGGGTAGCGGGCGTAGGTTGGGCAGAGGTATTTTTCTGTTTTTTGCTCTAAACTGGTGTTTTCCATTTCTGTTACTCCTTGATGAGGCATCACTCTCCGGAATGACCGAATCCTCCGGCGCCCCTGGAGGTCCGGGACAGTTCCGAAACTTCTTCAAACCGGGCCTTGAACCAGGGCATGAAGATCAGCTGGGCTATGCGCTGTCCCCTGGCAACAGTCTTTGGTTCCCCGGAATTATTCAGTAATGAGACGATGATTTCCCCGCGGTAGTCCGGGTCGATGACGCCCACCCCCTGACTGACCACCAGTCCCTGTTTGGTGCCCAGGCCGCTGCGGGAAAAAACAAAGCCGGCCACAGAGGGTTCGTTGATCTCCAGGGCCACTCCGGCGGGAAAGGGATGTCTCTGCCCAGGGGCGAGGGTTATCTCGTTTTCCTGGATCCAGGCTTTCAGATCCACTCCGGCGGAACCGGATGTTGCATATTCAAGACCATTTTCACCAGGCTCGGAGTGGGGAAGAAATTTGATTTTGACGGTGATGTGGTTGTGCATATTCTCTTAATGTTTTTCAAGTTGATTCAATGGACTTTAGCGACGTCCTCTGACCTCTGACTTCTGACCTCAGAAAAAGATACCTGCTGAGGGTTTATCCTGCAAGGTTTAATTGAGCCTTGCAATTTGCATTGATGGGTGGCAAGACGGTGGCAAGAAATTAAGGGAGGTTGTCTGCGCCTGCAGACCCTTTTTAATATGGTAATGTTTACCGGACTATATTTCATTAAAAAAAGCGGAGGATATGCATGCGGCCATTAAAAGTATACAACGTCATACCCAGACTGCCCGGGGAGCTGGCCCCGCTGTGGGAGCTGGCCTTTAATTTCTGGTTTTCATGGAAACACGAGATCAGTGAGCTTTTCAGCCGGATAGATTATCAGCTCTGGCACAAGAGCGGGCAGAACCCGGTGAAGTTTTTAAATCTTTTGCCTAAGGAGACTCTGGAAGATCTGGCCGGAGACGAATTTTTCCGGGACAGGCTGCACCAGGTCAAGGCCAGCCTGGACAACTACAAAGCCAGCACCAAGACCTCCTTCGAATTTGAGAAAAGCGGTGGAGAACCGGTGGTGGCCTATTTCAGCGCCGAGTACGGCATAAGCCTTTCCCTGCCCATTTACTCCGGAGGCCTGGGTGTGCTTGCAGGCGACCACTTAAAGTCAGCCAGTGATTTAAACCTTCCCTTAGTGGCTGTCGGCATGTGTTACCAGAACGGTTATTTCCGGCAGTACCTCACCAATGACGGATGGCAGCAGGAGAGATACCCGGTCAATGATTTCGAGCAGATGCCCCTGACCCTGGTCAGGAACAAGGACGGCAGCCCCTTGACCGTCCAGGTGGACCTGGTGGAGCGCAAGGTCAGCATGCGGGTCTGGAAAGCCAATATCGGCCGTATTGATCTATATCTTCTTGATACCAATATAAGCGACAATGATCCGCAGGACCGGGAGATCACCGCCCAGCTCTACGGCGGTGACTGGGAAATGCGCATAAAACAGGAAATCGTCCTGGGTATTGGAGGCTTAAGGGCCATGCATGCCATGGACCTTAATCCCAGAGTGATCCATATGAACGAAGGCCATTCAGCTTTTGCCGGCCTGGAGAGGATAAAGCTCTTCATGCAGGATCATGGCATGTCTTTTGAGGCTGCCACGGAACTGGTGGCCTCAAGCAGTGTAT
>NZ_QYZY01000309.1:0-14413 GCF_003838035.1 Desulfonatronospira sp. MSAO_Bac3
CCACGGGCCTCTATCTGTTCCCGGACCATCTTTTCCCGGACTCTTTTAGGATCAACGCTCAATTTCTACACCACCGGACAGCAGTTTAATCGTAACCATTCAGGGGGCAGAGACCGGCCAGGGGGACAGTCCCCGCGACACTTTTACTGCCAATATGAAAAGTACAGACGCAAAATTTTGTGAAGCTTCATAATCATAACTTAGCGGGGGCAGTCCCCTGGCCTTGTGCCATCAGCCACCAACGAGGTCCCCCTGAATGGTTACGATTAATCAGTTTCGCACTACCTGCAACCAGAAAACCGCGGGAACCAGGTCTGTCTTCATAAAAAGTTTTTCAACCTCTGTCCATTTATAATTTCTGGATACCTGGCAGGCAGATGCGTGTCCTCTGGAAAAACCGCCTGAAACAACTGATTCATACGGTTCAAGAGGACTGTCCCAGGCCCGAGAGATTGTTTGACTATCGCACGGGGCAAAGGTAATGATATTTCCGGGAAAAGGCAAAGTGACCTCGAGGATAAACGGCTGCAAAATAAAGAGTCAAGGCAGGAATTTATGCTTACTGTAAAGGATCTCATGACCCGGGACATTTTTACTCTGCAGGCAACGGACAACCTGGCCCTGGCCAGGTCTCTCATGGACCTGGCGCGCATCAGGCATATACCCATTGTGGATCATGACATGTGTTTTACAGGTCTGATCACCCACCGTGATATACTTTCAGCCACTGTTTCAAAGCTGGCAGGAGTGGACTCTCAGACCCAGGAAGAGCTGGATATGGGTATTCCGGTTCAGGAAATCATGAACACCAGGGTCAAGACCATTCACCCCGATGACAACCTCAGGGATGCCGCAAGCTTGCTCCTGGAGCACAAGTACGGCTGCCTGCCGGTGGTGATGGATGATAAACTGGTGGGTATCCTCACTGAGGCAGACTTCCTGAGCCTGACCATAAGCCTCATGGACGCCCTGGGCGAGGATCATGAGCTGCCCTGAAATCAGCCCGGGCATGCCGGGAAAGGATCAGGCCAGCCTGGCCGCAATGCCGGCTACATGCCCGCCCTGAAACATGGCTGCGTCCAGTTCGTTTTGACTGGGCATCCGCGAACCATCGCTGTCTGCGATAGTAGATGCTCCGTAAGGTGATCCACCGGTGACTTCCTGAGTGCCCATCTGCCCCTGGAAGGTATACGGCAGTCCAACCACAACCATGCCGTGATGCAGAAGGGTAGTGTGAAAACTGAGCAGGGTGGACTCCTGCCCGCCATGCTGAGTGGCGCTGCTGGTGAAAACACTTCCAGCCTTGCCCACCAGAGCACCCCTGGCCCACAGACTCCCGGTACCGTCCAGAAACTGGCGCATCTGCCCGCACATATTTCCAAATCGAGTGGGCGTCCCGAATATGATGCCCTGGGCTTCTTCCAGCTCCTCCACCGTACATACCGGTATATCCTGCATCTCTTTTGCGGCTTCGAGGGCTCCCATTTTTTCCAGGATGTCGCTGCTCAAGGTTTCAGGCACCCTTCTAAGATCAACCCGGGCTCCGGCAACCCTGGATGCCCCCTGGGCCGCGGCCCGGGCCATAGCCAGAACATGGCCGTACATGGAATAAAAAACAACTTTTATAATCATTTCTTTTCACCTTTTTTAAATCCCAGGGATGCGAGTATCTTTTCCCATACGCCCGGGTTGTGCCTTGGCTGCTGCAGATAATTAAGCCCCATCCATACGCCGTGAGAAGCCGCCATCTGAAAATCTTTTCTGGCTGCAAATTCCTTGCCCTGCTTCAGCAGCACCACTCCGCGATTGTGATAGGCTTCGCCGAAATCTGGCTTTAGATTGACTGCTGTGCTGAAATCGTTCAGGGATTCCTGCATCCTGTATTCGTCCATGTTGGCAAGACCCCGGTCATTGTGCAGTTCGGCCCGCTCCGGGTCTTTTTCAATGGCTGCTGTCAAAAACTCTATGGCCTGCTGCGGCGCAACGTAGCTTACCCCGTTCCACAATTTGTCAGCTTTGTTTCTCCAGTCGTTTGCAGACATTTTCCCTCCGCTTTCCTCTTGTATACTTTTATCCTCGCCTATCTTGTTCATCTTCTCAACCTTGTCCAGAAGTTCCTTTTTTTCGCCTTCAAGGCCTTTGTTATGCTGCTCCAGGCGCGAAATCTTTTCCTGCAGCTCCACTGCATTCTCTTTCAGGGACTGCACTTCCTCGGTCAGTTTGCCTTTTTCTCCGGCCTCCTGCTCCAATCTCTTTTCTTTTTCCTGCAGCTTCTCTTCCAGTTCTTTTTGGATCCGGGCGTTACTGTCAACCTCTGACTTGAGTTCCAGCAACTGCTGATCCTTGTCTTTTATTTCCTGATCCAGGATTTCATCTCTGGCTTTGAGCTTTTCTTCCAGTTCTTTCCGGGCCTGGGCATTACTGTCAACCTCAGACTTAAGCTCCTGTATCTGCTGATCCTTGTCCTTTATTGCCTGCTCCAGGTCTTTATCTCTGGCTCTTAGTTTCTCTTCCAGCTCTTCCCGGGCCTGAATGTTTCTGTCCAGTTCTGCCTTCAGCTCCTTTTCCCTGTTCTGGTGCTGGGACAAAAGCATGACTTTGCTGGACAGATCGTCTTCCAGTCCTTCCTTCTGAGAGCGGAGCTGTTCCAGCTCATTGTCTTTTTCCTTCTTGTCCTGCAAGGCCTGGTCAAGCCGGGCCTGGATATAAAAGTAGTCCCGCTCCAGACGCTCCATCTCCTGCACAAGATTCTGCATGCGCTCCATGATCTGGGCTTTGGTTTCCTTAGAGCCGGGCATTTTTTTGGGATCATACCCTTCTGCCAAAGCCTCGTCCTGAGAATCTTCGCTTTGATCCTGCCGGGACTTTTTTTCTTCCTGTTCTTCTTTGCTTAAAGGAACACTCTCTCCCTGGGAGATGCCGATCTCTCTTTTCAGACTGCTTTCCACCTGGTCACTCAAGAGACTTTTCAGTGCCTGTCCGCTTTCATTCTGAAACCTTTTTTTCTTACTCTGTCTGTTCTGCTTGCTTTGCTTCTGCTTGGCCATAACACTTCCTTGGAGTAGGTTGATCCTGTCTTTTATTTTTATCTGACTGTGGCAAAAGCCCTGGCTTTAATGCTTTTGCATCTGATCCAGCCTGGCCACCATTTCCCGGGCAAAGGCCATATAATCCAGGCATCCTGCTGACCTTGGCTCCATATCACACACGCACCTGTTGCTCAGGTTGGCCTTGTTGATGGCTGTATTCCTCCGGACAACACTTTTGAAAAGCAGGTCCTGAAAATATTGCTCAATGGCTTCGCGTACGGTTTTGCCTGCTGTAGTCCGCCCGTCGAACATGGTAATCAGGGCACCCAGCAGTCGGATGCCGGAGTTGCTGTCCTCCCGGATGGCCTCCATGGCCTGCATGAGATGTCCCACGCCCTGCAGGGCATATACTGATTCACCTTCTATGGGAAGTATGTAATAGTCGGAAGCGGCAATGGCGTTGGTTATAAGGGCTCCTTCTATCTGCGGGGGGCAGTCCACAAGGATATAATCGTGTTTGCGGCCCGTTTCTGCAAGCTCTGCAAGCCTGTTTTTCAGGCCGAAAATGCGCTTGGCGGAGTTGGCAGGCAGCCCTGCCACAAGGGAGTAGGTATTCAGGTTGGCCGGGATGAGGTCAACATTGTAAGGGGTGTGCACCAGGCACTTTTCAGTGGCAAGATCCCGGTCAGCCAGAAGGTTGCCCACGGAATATTCGTGTTCAAATGGATTGCTGCGGCTCAGGGTCAAGGTGGAGTTGCCCTGCGGGTCGAGGTCGACAACCAGCACTTTGTATCCCTGCAGAACAAGGATATGGGCCGTATTGACCACGCTGGTGGTCTTTCCTACGCCCCCTTTGTAGTTGGAAAAGGAAATCACCCTGCTCATAGATTATTAACCGGCACGTAAGGGCAGGCCTGCTGAACAAACCCGGCTACAGAATTTTTAAAAGTAAATTAGTCCATACATAAGCGCAACCTGCCTGTTTAGTCAATGCCTGACAGGGTGGAAACATAGGAAATATAGCTGCAAAAAGCAAAAACGCGCAGGACTGGAAACACTTCCTTCTTGCAGATGCCTCTTGACACTGACTGTAAAATCGGGAAAAAATCCAGCATGCTGAAACAGCTTCCTGGTATTCTCAACCTGCTGCTGATATTTGTCCTGCTTTGCGCCTGCGCGCCGAGGGAACCTGCACCGGATCATCCTCCACCGAAAAAAAAGCTGGACAGTATGCAGTACAGCATCCAGGCCGGAGCGTTTTCTGTTCTGGACAATGCTGTATCCCTTATGGAAAACCTGAAGCAGCAGGGTCTGGAAGCCTATTACTTTAAGGACGAAGACGGTCTGTATAAAGTCCGTGTGGGCAATTTTTCAGACTTCCAGCAGGCAGGACAAAAGGCCCAGGACCTCAGGAGACAGGGGGTATTGCAGGAATACTTTGTTGTGGATCCACAAAGCTATCCTTCAGCCCGGGCAGTTGAAAAAGGCACCGACTACGTCCGCAGCCGGTTGGTGGAGACAGCCCGGGAGTTCATCGGTGTGCCTTACAAGTGGGGAGGGTCGTCCCCGGATTCCGGGTTTGACTGCAGCGGACTGACCATGGTGGTTTACCGCCACAACGGCCTGGATCTTCCCAGGGTGGCAGCCAGGCAGTACCAGGCAGGCACCCCTGTACCCCGGGACTCCCTGCAAAAGGGAGACCTGATATTCTTCGACACCCGGGACAAGGGCAAGGTGACCCATGTTGGCATCTATATCGGTAACGGCCGATTCATTCACGCCCCTTCCAGCGGGCGCGACGTCACCAGGGCCAGCCTTTCTTCTCCCTATTTCCGCAACCGTTACCTGGGAGCCAGGTCTTATCTATAGAGCAACTGACTGCCCTCTTTAGGCTTACTCCTGAAACCCTGCCTGCCCCCTTAAGCAACGCTGAAAGCGTTCCTGTGGAGCAGGGTTTAAGTGGGGTCATAAAAAACAAGAAATAGTTATCAGTTAATAGTTAATTGCTGAAGAACAAAAGCCAAAATTAACTGACTTACCCCATTAACAATTAACAAATAACAGATAACTGGGATGCGGGCAAAGCCTGCCTTAGTGTAATAAAAGGCAATACATTTTCATGTCCCCTCACAATATTCATCATCCATTTTCAGGCTCCCATGCCCCGTGCAGCCCTGCCGCCCACAGCCTTTCCAGCCTTCCTGACCATCCGGAAATAGCCGCGGCCTTAGATGTAATACGCATCATGAAAACTCTGGGCTTCACTGCTCTCATGGTTGGCGGAGCAGTCCGGGACATTCTCCTTGAACGCCCGGTCAGGGACGTGGACCTGGCCTCGGATATGCCTTTAGAGAGCCTGCGTAAACATTTCAGGGCCTTTGAGACAGGCAGGAGCCGCCTTTTTCATACCCTGTGCATAGTCCATCAGGGGCAGCATCTGGAAACCACTCTTTTCAGAACAAAACATTCTCTGCCCGCTGAAAGACCAGACCAGGAAGATACAAAGCACAGCCTGTTTTTACAGGACGCCCGGCACCGGGATTTCACCATAAACGCCATGGCCCTGGATGAACAGCTGGACCTGCTGGATCCCTTCCACGGCAAAAAGGATCTGGACCGGGGACTGATCCGGGCGGTGGAAAATCCCCGGGAACGTATAACCGAAGACCCCCTGCGCATGCTCAGGGCGGCTCGCCTTGCCTGTGAACTGGATTTTGAAATAGAGGAGAAAACAGCTCTGAGCATATCCGGGTTGGCCCGGGATATATCCGACGTGGCCCCGGAAAGGCTGGGGCGGGAAATACTGAAAATGGCCTCCCTGAGCGGACCGCGGTTCGCAAGAGGCATCAGGCTCCTGGACCGGCTGGGGCTGCTGCCGGTCGTGCTGCCCGAGGTTGACGCCCTCAAGGGACTCTACCATGACCCCAGGCATCATCCGGAAGGTGATGTATTCATACACACACTAAGAGCCATCCAGTGCAATGACCTTGCTCATGACTCCCTGAATATGGCTTTGCTGGCCCATGACCTGGGCAAGACGGACATTGCCGCCCGGCACCCCGGCACGGGCTTCTACCGCGGTCATGACCGCGCCGCGGAATATATAATCCGGCAAATGGGCCAAAGGCTGAGGCTTCCAGGGAGGATAACCAGGGCCATGCAGGCAGTGGCTGCTAACCACATGCGCATGCATGGTCTTGATGAAATGCGGCCATCGAAAATCCTGGAGATGGTTGAGCACCCCCACTGGGCCCTTCTGGCCAGGGCCTCCGTCTGCGATCATGCAGCCCGGGGGAAAGAGCACGGGAAGTTACAGCAGAAAAAAATTGCGCTTGCCCTGAAAAAAATCAGGCCCTTGCTGAATGAAGCCACCGGGCAGGCCAGACCGGTTATAACCGGCAACCAGGTCATGCAGGCCGCCAAAATCCCCCCGGGGCCCCTGGTGGGAAGGATAATCCGGGAAACCACAGCCTGGGCCAGGGATAAGGGCATAAAGGATCAAAACCTGATACTTGATTACGCCAGAAATCTGGCCCAGGAACTACAAAAGGAAAACACCCGCTCCTGAAAGACTCAAACCCAACACCCCAGAATCCCTGAATCCCCAAATCCCCTAATCCCCAAATCCCCAAATCCCTAAATCCCTGAATCCCCAAATCCCCAAATACCTAAATCCCTGAATCCCTGAATCTCAGTAAAAGTAAATCGTCACCTTTTCCTGGAACGTACCATGGCCATAACTAACCTGAGACTCAGGAAAACAGCGATGATGTAGCCCACTACCCCGAGAGCGGGATAACCCCACAGCCTGGGTCCCGTGTCCGCCATTATGATCATGCCAGAGCCCAGAAACAGGGCCCCGGTGACAATACCCACCACCAGCCGGTTGACCACTCTTTCCAGTGTGGACTGCAGTCCCTCCAGGTTCTGGTGCTGAAAGCGTATGGCCAGTTCCCCCCGGTCCAGCTTGCTGATGATATCCATGGTCTGACGCGGCAGCTCATACTGAAATCTCATCAGGTATCTGATATTTTTCTGCAGGCCCTTCAAAAGATTGGATGGACTGAACCGGTTTTTGCTCATCCTGCGGACCATGGGCTCTGCTTCCTTGATAACGTCTAAATCCGGGTAGAGCATCCTGGCTGTCCCCTCGGCAGTAACCAGGGCCTTGATCATTATGGACAGATCCGTGGTCAGTATCCTGCCGTGATTTCTAAGCAAAGTGGTCAGCTCCATGAGCAGCTGGCCCAGGTTTACCTCTTTTAAAGGCAGCCGGGTGAAATGGCTGACCACCTCCAGGACCTCGTTTTGAAGCATGCCCCGGTTTACATTTTCCCGGCCGGTGGTAAAGGAAATAAGTATTTCCGTTACCTCCTCGACGTCATTGTCCACCACCGCGCCTATGAGGTCTATGAGCTCGTAGCGCACCTTGTTGGTAAGACGGCCCACCATGCCCCAGTCCAGGAGAATCATATTCTCATCCTCGTCTATGAGGATATTTCCCGGATGGGGATCGGCATGGAAAAAACCCTGCTCCAGGACCTGGCGGATGGAGAAATTAAGCCCCCTCTTGGCCAGGCTGGCCCTGTTCTTGAGTTCACTGACCCTGACGTCTTTCATCTTGCTGCCACGGGACAGCTCCATGGTTATGACCAGTTCTCCGCAAAGTTCGGGATACACTTCCGGTATCAGAATCTTTTCCTCGGGCAGGGTGTGTGTGCGTACCACCTGCATGTTGCGCATTTCCTGGGCGAAATTGAGTTCCTGAAGCATGAGCTTCCTGATACGCTGTACCAGTTGAGGAAGGTTGTATACCTTGAAGGACTCCATACGCCCGTCCAGGCGGATGGCTATCCTTTCCAGTATGTCCATATCGCTTTTGATGGTTTCAGCGATATCCGGACGCTGAATTTTCAGGGCTACTTCCTGGTTGCTGCCCTTGAGCCACGCCTTGTGCACCTGGGCCAGTGAAGCTGCTGCAATGGGGGTCTCCTCGATTTCGGAAAATATATCTTCCAGGGGCTGAGCAAAATTATCCTGCAGGACTTTTCTAATCTCGGAAAACTCTTCAGCCGGCACGTCATCCTGCAGTTTGCGCAACTCCTCCAGAAGTTCCCTGGGTAGCAGGTCAGCACGCTGGGAAAGAATCTGGCCGCATTTTATAAAGGTCGGCCCCAGTTCTTCCAGCACCATGCGCATACGCTCCCACCTGGTAAGATGCATGGTATGCACCCTGATCTTTTCCAGGTATTTGCGTCCAGGAACATCTAAGCGGTCCACCACGTCGTCAAACCCGTATTTGACCAGGGTGGTTACTATTTCCCGGAAGCGCCCCAGGTGGACTATAGCTCGTATATCCATTCAGTTTACCCCATATTAAGGATGCACCTGCAAAAAGTGTAGACTGCCTTTTTGCAGGTGCGTCTTGAAGGGAACAGGATTTTATATGGTCCAGCCTCTGCCCGGCATTTCCCGTTAAAAAACTGCCCAGGCAGCAAAAACAGGGCTATTCCTTCTTTTCCGCCTGCATTTTCAGGCTTTCCAGCGCGGACACCCTGTCTTCCAGGCTGGATACTCTGGCCTCCAGGTCCTGAACTTCTTCGCGTCCAGCCAGTTCCAGCCTTTCACGTCCAGTCTTGACCGTGTTCAACAGCCACTCCTGGACTTCCGACTGCTGATTTTCGCTCTTCTGAATAAATTCCCGGACCAGACTCTCTCCTTCCTCGGCGGAAATCTTTCCCTTTTCCACCATCTGGTTGACCTTCTTTTCCAGTTCTTCTGCTGTCACCACCACCAGCCCAAGACCGGTAAGAACCCCTTTTTTAAATACATCCAGCATAATTTTTTCTCCTTTTTTTGCTAAATTTCCGGGCATTCCGACAGAGACTTTTCGATCTCGTCGTCGGAAAAGGCCTGATCCTTGAGTTCACCCTTGAGATAAGCATCATAGGATCCCAGGTCCAGCAACCCATGGCCGGAATAAAGAAAAACTACCACCTGGCCTGGATCAGCCTCTTTTGCCGCATCAATGGCGGCTTTGATGGCATGCGCCGTTTCCGGGGCGGGCAAAAACCCTTCAGTCTGCATAAACAGCCTGGCTGCGTCAAAAACTTCGTTTTGAAAATATGCCCTGGCCTCCAGAAGCCCCAGCTTGGCCGCGTGGGACACTATGGGCGCCTCACCGTGGTATCTTAAGCCCCCGGAGTGAATGGGCGGCGGGAAATACCCATGCCCCAGGGTATACATCTTGATAAGCGGAGTCTGCCTGGCCATGTCCCCGTAATCATAAGCAAATCTGCCCTTGGTCAGAGTGGGGCAGGCCTGCGGCTCCACGGCCATGAACCGGATCTTTTGACCCTCGAGCTTTTCCGGCATGTACGGCAGGACCAGACCACCAAAGTTGCTGCCCCCTCCAACGCAGCCAATGAGTACATCCGGGGTTTCGCCTGCAATCTCAAGCTGTTTCTTGACTTCCAGCCCGGTTATGGTCTGATGATGGATAACATGGTTCAAAACACTGCCCAGGGCGTACTTGGTGTCATTATTCTGTGCCGCATCTTCCACGGCCTCGGAAATGGCCAGCCCCAGGCTGCCCCCGGAATTGGGATCCTGTTCCAATACTTTACGGCCCACACTTGTATGCCTGGAGGGCGAAGGGAAAACTTCACCCCCGTAGGCCCGGATAATTATCCCACGGTAGGGCTTCTGGTCATAGCTGCAGCGGACCATGTACACAGTGCATTTCATGTCCAGCATTTTGCAGGCAAATGAAAGGGCCGTGCCCCACTGGCCGGCACCTGTCTCTGTGGCCAGACGGCGCACCCCTTCCATCTTATTGTAGTATGCCTGGGCCACTGCGGTGTTGGGCTTGTGCGAGCCCGCCGGGGACACGGATTCATCCTTGTAGTAGATCCTGGCCTTGCTTCCTATGGCCTGTTCCAGCCGCCTGGCCCTTACCAGGGGGGAGGGTCTGTAAAGTCTGTAAATCTCCTGAATGGCCTCTGGTATATCGATCCAGCGCTCCCCGGACATCTCCTGTTCGATGAGGGACATGGGAAATATCGCCGAGAGCTTTTCCGGAGCTATGGGCTTTCTGGTCTCGGGATCCAGGGGCGGGGCCATGGGTTCGGGCAGGTCCGGCATGACATTGTACCAACTGGTGGGCATATCCTTTTCTTCGAGTAAAATCTTGGTCTGCTGCATGCTGCTTTCTCCTTGTACGTGAACTGGAATTCGTGCTTAAGTCCTGGACATCTACTATAGCCCGGGATCTTTTTCAAGCAGGGGCTTCCGGCTTGATCTCCTTGCATTTCGGCACAGGTTTGCATAAGCAGTTGGATGTAGCATGGACAATCCCCGGCCGGATATTTTGAAAACCGGAAAAAACCTTTTTTTGCTTGTAACTGTTCACCATGATAATTGGTTTTGAGCTTTCATCTCTGCACTTTTATTTTCGACTTGGAACTCACAGGACTCTGAACATATGAAGTGGATAAGGTGTGTATTTCGCATTGCAGCTTCCCTGGCCCTGGCAGCCTGCTATGCCCTGGCCTCCTGCACCGTGGCCATACTGGTGCGCGATTTCAATCAGAGGCTGCACTGGTATTCCAGGAACACAGGCTTTTTCAGCCCACTGCTCCTGAAAATCATGGGAGTCAGGGTGAACATTGTGGATCATACCGGGGGCCAGGGCATCAGACCCGGTACCCTTTTGGTCTGCAACCATCTTTCCTACAAGGATATTTTTATCCTGTCCTCATTAAGGCCTATGTTGTTTATATCTTCAGTGGAGCTTTCCAGGACCTTTTTTCTGGGGCGCATGGCCAGGTTCGGCGGCACAGTATTCGTGGAGAGACGCAGTCCAGCAGGGCTTCGCCGGGAAATAAGGCAGATCTCGGATCTTTTGAGGCAGGACTTTGTTCTGACCCTCTTTCCCGAAGCCGGGACCTCCGACGGAGAGGGGCTTTTTCCCTTCAAGCCGGCCCTTTTTCAGTCCGCCATACAGGCCGGCACCAGGGTTCAGCCGGTATGTATCCGCTACTGCGCCCTGGACGGAAGGCCGGTCAATTCCGCCCGGCGCAGGCGAGTGGTCTGGCACCGCACACTTTTTATCACCCACATATTAAAACTCTTCACCCACTCCCGGGTCCAGGCCGATGTGGAGATCTTCAGCCCCATAAACGCAGCTGATAAATCCCGCAAAGATATCATGCAGCAGTCCTTCAGACTCATCCAGGACTGCTACCGGCAGGAACTGGAAAGATACTGATTTCGTAACTATTCAGCACCCTTGAACGAAAAGCCAGGGGCCGGGGGTTCGGCAAACTGGGCGTAAACTGTCTGAGCGACGTAGGAAGCGTTAATCAAAACCGTTAAACACTCAACTTGATTCAAAGCATAACATAAATTGAAGCTTTTCTGGTTGAAAAAACTTGAAGAGGTTTTGATTTACGCTTCCTTGGAGCGAGTTTTTACGTCCTGTTTGCCGAATTTCCGGACCACTGGGAGTCATATCATTAAGGTGAACAGTTACCTGATTTCAACCGAAAATCAGGCCCGGCGCAGGAGCAGGTGCTCTTTGATAAGCTCATGAGCGGTGGTCAAAACCACCTGCTGACCTGAATGCGCGGTTTGCAGCTCTTCCTGGTTTATTCCCTCCAGGAGGTAATCTCCCTGCCGCAGTCCTGGCCTTTCAAGCCCCGGCAGCACCAGCTCCAGGTCCATGTCCCGGGACCACCTGGACTTGACCTGTACTAACCACCTCTGCCCTCCCAGCTTCTTTTCCACGCTGGCCAGGATCTTTTTACGCCCTGATTCCAGGGCAGGTTTGCTGAAGATTTTGTTTGCAGGCAGGAAGAACCCGGACCCCAGGGGCCTGCTGCTTACGCTGGCCAGCTCTTCAAGGTACAGCCCGGGCCTGAAATCACCACGGGCAAGATCGTCCAGGGCTGTCCTGTATACGTCTGTAGTCACCCCCAGGTAGGACACACTCTTCATACGCCCCTCGATCTTTATAGAAGAAATCCCCTGACGCCGAAGCCATCCCAGAAACCTGACCAGGCAAAGATCCTGGGAACTGAAAATCCTGGAATAGCCTTCCTCCTCCCAGACCTGCCAGGTGATCTCCCCGGGTCTTGTCCTTTCCTCCAGGGCCAGGGCCCTGGCCCTGTAGTCAAAACGGCAGGGATGGGTGCAAAGACCCTGATTGGCGGATCTTTTATTCAGATGAGCACTGAGCAGACAATGTCCGGACAGGGCCATGCACATGGCCCCGTGCACAAACATTTCCAGCTGCGGCAGGCCGGTCTGGCGGGACATCTCCCGGATATCCGTCAGGGAAAGCTCCCTGGCCAGGTTGACCCTGTCCACTCCATGCTCTTTCCAGAATCGCGCCGAGGGGGCATTGTATGTTCCGGCCTGGGTGCTCAGGTGCAAAGGGATATGAGGGGCATGCTCCCGGGCCATGGAAATAACCCCGGGGTCGGCTGCAATTATCCCGTCCGGCTTTATTTCGGCCAGAAGTTCGAGGTATTTGCGGACTTTTTGCAGGTATTTCTGAGGCAGGATGGCGTTGAGGCAGAAATATACCCTGGCCTTTGATCTGCGGGCCAGGTCCAGGGCCTGGGGCAGGCTTTCAAAGTCAAATCCAGCGGCTTTGCTGCGCAGGTTCAGATGTGTTCCGCCCAGGTAGACCGCGTCAGCACCGTAGAAAAGAACTGTCTGCAGACGCTTCAGGTCACCGGCCGGACATAAAAGTTCCGGGAGGGATGCGGGGTCTTTCACCGGGGACTCCTGTGCCTTATGACCGGGACCTAAACCCAGAGCCCGTTCTCAAGTCTTTTCTCCTTCAAGGCCTTTAGAAGAGCATAGGAAAGATTGAGATTGCCCCGGCCGGAGCCAAGTTCTATTTCCGGTTTGACTGAACCATGAAAATCCGAGCCTCCTGTGGGCAACAGGTCCAGCTCACGGCACAGAGAGGCATAAATCTCTGTCTGTTCAATGGTATGTTCGGAATAAAAAACCTCCACCCCGTCCAGACCCAGATCCTTGAGGCGCACAAGCTCCCGGCGCAAGGCATCAGTATCCAGCTGCAAGGAGAAAGGATGGGCCAGGATCACCAGGGCGTTTTCATCCTTTAAAACCGAAATGGCCTTTTCCGGGTCGAATTTCTCTTTGGGCACGTAGGCTTTACCTGTAGCCCCCAGGTAGCGGTCAAAACACTCCTGAACAGAGGTCACCACGCCTTTATCCATGAGAACACGCGAAATATGCGGCCTGCCTACCGAGGCATCTCCGGCCAGGGTCTGCACCTCGGCATAGCTTATATCTATCCCCAGCTTCTGCAGTTTTTCAATGATGACCTCGTTTCGCATGTTCCTTTTGTCCCGCAGTTCCTGCATGGCCTTGTTCAGGGCCGGGGCATCGGACCTGAGCCACAGCCCCAGGATATGCATGAGCCCTGGATATTCGACGCTCAGTTCGCAGCCGGGGACCACCTCCAGGCCCAGGTCATTCCCGGCCTGCAGTGCCTGCATAAGTCCTTTGGTGGTATCATGGTCAGTAAGGGCCAGGGCTTTAAGGCCTATGTTCCTGGCGTGGCTCACAAGCTCATACGGGGTCATGGTCCCGTCAGAAGCCGTGGAGTGTGTGTGCAGGTCAATTTCGGACATGTTTACTGGCAATTAAGCTATAGAGAAAGCAGGGGCTGCGGCAGGCACATATGCGGGTTATTTGAAACGGTAGGTGATGCGGCCGCGGGTAAGATCGTACGGGGACAGTTCTACCTTGACCCTGTCTCCGGGCAGAATACGGATGTAAAATTTGCGCATCTTTCCGGAAATATGTCCCAGGACCTCATGCCCGTTGTCCAGCTTTATCCTGAACATGGCATTGGGCAGGGCCTCTTCCACTACGCCCTCGACTTCTATGGATTCCTCTTTGGCCATACTTTCTCCTTTCGTGCATTAATCTTTCCTAATTACGGCCATCTACAGCACATGTCAAGATTTTTCGTCAGCAACACTTCCGCCCTGTCCCGCGCCTCACATCCCCCTAAATCATGACAGGCAATCATATTACAGATAACTACCATTTCAGCTCAGTCATTTAAGTACGTTGATGTCACACAAGGTTGTCAGTTTATGAGTGCAGCACGGACCACTCCCCTCCTTGGTTAAGGAGGGGCCGGGGGTGGTTCGTTCTGATTAACCACTTCCTTATCCAGATTCCCGCAGGTTCGGCTATGTCGCTGTCACGAAAACTTGTCATTTTATGCCTGCGGCACGGACCACTCCCCTCCTTGGTTAAGGAGGGGCCGGGGGTGGTTCGTTCTGATTAACCACTTCCTTATCCAGATTCCCGCAGGTTCGGCTATGTCGCTGTCA
>NZ_QYZY01000310.1:0-2233 GCF_003838035.1 Desulfonatronospira sp. MSAO_Bac3
GACCAGGGTTATGATTTTGGCCCCTACCGCAGCTGCCCCCAGCAGACGGTCAAAAACCGTGGGGCCTTTCAGCACGCGGTAGAAGGGAAGAAGCAACACCAGTACCAGTACTGCGGAGATTAGAATAAAGAAGGTCTGCATCAGGCCTTATCCTCCTCTTGGTGCTCCATGGCCTTTTTGATCTCTTTGCCTCTTTTGAGTATGCACACGCCATTGCACATTTCTTCGGGAGTGCATCGGCGCAGGTACAGCCTGCCCACCCTGGATTCCATGTCGCCGCTTACAAGATCCTCTTCAACCTCGTCCACTATGGCGTGCACTGTAAATTGATTTTCGTATATATCCAGAGTAAGTGTGCCTGGCGTAAGGCTGATGGAGTTGCCCAGTATGACTTTGGCTATGGGATTGGGCAGTCTGGATTCAAAGGTGACCACCATGGGATTGATGGGCATCCGGGGATGCAGGGTGAGATAGGCGACAAAAGCTGCAGACTTGGCGATCTGCCACAACAGCCAGGGAATGTAGAGTAAAAGTCTGGAGAAATAGATCTGATGGCCGGAGAGGTATTCGCCGCTGCTTAGAGGAATGTGGCGAACACCCATATTGAGCCAGACAACAAAGGCAACTGAAATGATGCCGTAAAAAATGGGTTCCGGGTAGAAGCGTCCGCTTAGTACCAGCCACAGGGCCATAAGCAGTACGGCTTGAATTATGATTCCCCTGTGCTGTACAAGGAATCCTGGATGGGATCTGTCGCCGGAGCTGATTTGAGCCATATCGGGAACCTGTACGGTTGAAGGTTTTATCGGTTCAGGAGGTTCTCATCAGTTCGAATTAAAAGCTCATTTAGAGGGTTTTGTGTCGACTGTCAACAGAAAAAACTTACAAAAGCTTGACAGAATTCAGGGTTTCATCAATCCTGCCAGGGTAAAAGCCGCGTTGCCACTGGCTTTTATTGTTTTCAGGGCAAAATGATTGACCTCTTAAATTAAAGTGATTGGTTTGCTGAATTAGTTCAGTAAATGGTGGTGCAGTACAATTTTTTAAGCAAATCAAGCAGGTAAGTTCACCCATGAATATGCGAGAGATTTTTCTTGGAGCTGTTTTTCTTCTTGTTTTTACATTGCCGGCTGCAACCCCTTCACCGGCCTCGGATGAGCCCGGTGAGAAGAAGAACAAGAAAGATACATGCACTGCCATTGACCAGAGGCTCAGCAGCGTAAGCCTTGGTGACTGCCTGGAGGGGGGGCTGCTTGAATCCGGTGCATATTCCGTGCGGGGACATCCTCTGCTGGTCAAGGAGTATCCACCACTTGAAAGGCGTGCTCCCCAGAGCCGGGTCTTAGTTGTGGGCGGAACCCACGGAGACGAATATTCTTCCATAAGCGTAACCTTCAAATGGATGCAGATACTGGATGAGCATCATTCCGGGCTTTTTCACTGGATTTTTGTGCCCCTTCTAAATCCTGACGGTCTTTTTGAGCGCCCGGCCACCAGGACCAATGCCCGGGGAGTGGATATAAACCGCAACAAGCCCTCGCCTCTCTGGAGGGAAGTGGGTTATACCCGCTGGCAGGAAATGACGGATGAGAATCCGCGCTATTACCCGGGTCCTTATCCTGTGAGTGAGCCGGAGACGGAATTTCTGGTGCATTTGATCCGTAGTTTCAGGCCGGATGCCGTTATTTCGCTGCACTCCCCCCTGAACCTGGTGGACTATGACGGACCGGGTAACCCTCCGCGCAGTCTTGGCAGCCTGTGGCTTAGAAGGCTGGGCAACTTTCCCGGCACCCTGGGCAATTTTGCAGGCAAGAAAATGGGTATTCCGGTAATAACTGTGGAACTGGCCTCATCAGCGCGCATGCCCTCCGGGGGCGAGATTTCCTCCATGTGGCGCGACCTGGTGCGCTGGCTCATAAACGAAACCCCTGTAGAGCCAGGTCCGGGGCAGCTGCAGGCCCTGGATCAGGATATGCAGCTTAGAAAGGAATTTTTCGGGAAATGATTCTGTAAATTTGGGATTCAGGGATTGGGGAATTTAGGGATTGGGGAATTTAGGAATTCAGGAATTTTGGGATTGGGGGATTCTAAATCAGAGGTCAGAATCAGAGATCAGGGGTCAGAGATCAGAAATCAGTAGGCGTTGGGGGATTGGGGAATTAAGGGATTAAGGTATTGGGGATTGGGAGGATGAATTCATAAAGAGGGCAAGATAGCCCCCATCTTTCAAAGA
>NZ_QYZY01000311.1:0-5124 GCF_003838035.1 Desulfonatronospira sp. MSAO_Bac3
AGCCCCACTTTTCCGGGTTCTGCCAACCCTGGAAAACAGCCCTGGCAGATTGAATTTCTTATTGGCTGAAGTTACAAACTCTAAAGCGGTATTAGGGTTTTGTGATACTTTCTGGAACCGTCTCGGATCTCTATTGATTTCTCCATCATTCAGCCTATTCCTGGTACTAGCACTCATTTCCAAAAACTTGTCTTTATAATACCCAGGCTGGGCTTCTGCCGGTCTATAGGAAAAGGGAGTATTTTTGCCTTCACCTCCAGCAGGCCACCAGCTTACATATGTCTGGTAAACCTCACCATCTTTGTTGGTGCGGATTTTCAGAGCGGCATGTCCAGGGCTCTTCATACCGTGATAAGGCCAGATCAAAACTTCTGCTTCACTTTCATATATACGCATGTTTCCTCCTGTTTCAGTAACTACGGATTCAGCATATGCAATAATTCATTGATTTCTGGGAACATTCAGCGAACCACATTCAGGGGGATGCCGAAACCGGTCTGAGGACAGCCCCCTGGCCTTATGCCATTAGTCATCGCCGCCATCCCCTGAATAGTTACGCTGACATTATAGTGGTAAGTCAAGAACCAGGCTGGAATTGCAGCAAATCCCGTTCAAGCGGTATTGATGTCAATCCGTGCCCATCGATAGCTCGTAAGTAACCTTTCAGGAAGATGCCGGAACCGGTCTGGGGACAGTGAGCACTTATTTTTTCTGATGAAAAATTTACATGTAATCAATTCAAAATAGACCGTATAAATTCAACATCTTTAACAACCACCCATAAAAGACATTTAACAGCTACTTCTCTGTCACCACCATGAGCAAGATAATAGTTGCATGCAGATACTACATTAAATGCCTTTTGGACTGTCTGACGTAAGTGTAATGATTTCTCTTTAGAACTTACACTGTCCATATATTCAAATGAATTGCGATAAACATTTAATGCTTCGTCTACATGTATTATACGTTTTCGCTTTGCAAAAAAACCAGATCTGGAAAACTTTACCCATTCATCCTGGCTGATTATCTTTGAATCCTTTGTGTATTTTTCAGGCAATAATGTTTCTGTATTCGAACTATTTCCTTGGATAAACATCTTTATAGTGTTCAAGTTTTTTAGCGATACATATGTTCCTGTGCCACCGACGCGTTTAACCCAATGCTGACCATTTTTTATATTTACACCATAACTTTTGACACTCTGAGTATCTGAGGCTTGATTTACCAGACCCATGCTTTGAGGATGTGCTTGTGGTGGGATGTCAAAATATTTTTTAACATATTTATCACTCCATCCCGGCATTTTTTCTTTTAAAATAACATAACTAGAATTTTTAACATCAATATCAAAATCATTTTGAGACCTGCATGACTTATATCTACCAAATTTCTTTAAAATATCATAACAGTAATGCTCATGATCATTTAAAAAGAGATCTGGCATGCTTGTATGTAAAATTCGATTCATCTTTCTCACTTTTCTTTCCTGGTAACCACCTCCGACTATTTTACCACCATAAAAGCTTGATGCACTACGTTCACGAATTAACTCTTTGGAGGAATTGATAATTTTATAGTAATGCAGGATATCTTCAACATTTTGAATAGGATCATCCATATAGCTTTGACTAAAAACTGTTCCATGATAAGATAAAAAATTTTTTGATATATGGCGTACCATATCAGACACTGCAAGCGAGCCTGGATCGACTTCACTCAATTTTTTAAAAGCTCCAACTACTGTAGAATGATTGCCCGGGAAAGGAAGAAAATGTATTGAAGGTGGTAGTGGGGGATTAGATGGCGGGTTATGGATTTTATGTTTGTCTTCTCCGCCTCGATACTTTTTTAAGTTAATTACAGCGCCTGGCTCCGGACAGATTATTTCTGTTCTGTCAATAGGTTGAAAGTTTTTACGGTCATCGTCCAAGGCAATGATGGCAAGATAATACTGCACATTGGGAGGAATCATCTTCATATCGTATGTAACTTCTGTTGTTCCCCCAGGTACAGGATCAACCGCCAGAATATTGATTTTGACCTGATACTTAAGGTCATCAAAAATCCGGTTGGCTATACGAAGACAGGTGACAGCGCCCCTGCTCCATCCTACAAGGTTTACAATTTCTGGAGGACGCCTTTCTAAGGTAAGCTGCAAAATTATATTCATTACCTTAGTCACGTTGTCATCCCAGCCTATTCCCCAAACACGGCCAGCAAACCCATCTGTCCGGTATGTATCTCCTTTGGCTTCTTCTGCAAACGATCTATGTCCAGTAGCACTGGAGCGCGGAGATCGTCCCAAGACAGAAAAAAGATTAGGTCGTGATGGATCTCGCTCTGTTTTTTTTTCTCCGGTCAATGGGTTCAGAAAACCTGGCGTGCTATATTGATAACCCCTGCTTGTTTTTTCAAGATTTTCTGATCCAGGCCCCATATTGATCATGTATGTGACCTCCTGAGCATTTTCAATCTTATACTCTCCGTCACTGTCCATGGTCATTCTGGCTTCCTGCCCTTTGGGCATGAGATTATGCAAAAAAGTCACTGACATGATAATTTTTATCAGGGTGATAGTCTGTTCCATGGTTGAATACTGTAAAGACAAATGGCTTATGCATTGGTCGTGCCTCCTTGGGTGAAAATGCATTCAATCAATACGATAAAGTCAAACACTTGTAGCCATTCAGAGTAATGCATGATACCGGCTTGGGTAGCCATGCAGAAGAATTTGGATACTGGTCTTCGGAGAGTCCCCTGGACTTTTGCCATTACCCACCATTGAGAACCCTTTTGATGGCTACGATCACTTCACCCCACCACAGCCTGAAACCTGCCAATCTGACGGAACAGTTGATTTTTGGCCTTTTTGTGCAGTTTGCCACTCAGGTACTGATCCCTGGACCATTCCTGATCCATCTCCCCTGCCTGGATCATCCGGGGAAAGAGCGGCAGAAATTCTATTTTGTGTGGCAGGTAGTATGCTCCAAGCTCCCTGGAAATTGTCCGGCGCAGGTGGTCCCGGATCTGGGCCTGGCCGGGATTCATAGTGCCGTCATTTCTGATGCAGGCTGCGGTAAAGACCACCAGTACCCGGCGGGAATCATCCCTGGCGGCATAACCCGGCAGGGTAATGAGCAGGCAAAGCACTCCCCGGGGCAGAGCACTGGCTGCTACTTCCTGGACCATGTTTTCCGGAAAATGCAGTCCATCCTGGTCCACATGAGGAGGTCGAATATAGTTCCACACCTGCCCCTGAGGGGCTATAACTGCTGGTGCAGGCAACGTGGTTTCGAGTTGTGTCTCATCATGACCAGCTAGATTGCGGGCAATACTTTGAACCAGGACCCCCCAGTCGCCCATGGACGGGGTGGATGGGTCTGTAATGTCCCTTAGGTGCCAGAGGCTGCCAGGGGCCGGCAGGACATGGTTGTGCGCAATACCCATTCGTCTGGGCGAAATCAGGCAGCACCCTCCCAGAACCGGGGTCCAGGCCAGGTTGGATGCATAGCTTTTTTTGAGATCCATGGCCTCTATCCAGTCCATCCAGGGTGTGATATCCACAGTCTCCCCGGGATGGCGGAACCAGTGCTCACAGCTCTTGCGCAGACTCAAGGGCTCCTTCAGCAGGATATCTCTAAGCCCGCGGCTTATTCCCAGGACCTTGCAGGGCACAGATAATATCCGCCGGGGATCTTCGCGAATCTGCTCCAGGGTCATGTGCACAATAGTTCCGGCGTTCAGCAGGCTTGCCAGCAGCATGGAAGGCCAGGTTGTCAGGGGATTAAATCCAGGAGCAGCAAAAAACTCCCCCGGACGAAGCCCCAGGGCTATCAGACCGTCACGCATGGCCCCGAGATACAGGGTATCCGAGCTGACAGCCCGGGGCATATCCGGCTCCATGGAGCTAGGGTCAAAGAGAAGTGCGGCAGTGCTTCCAGAGGGATAGACGCTGGATATGGTTTCCGGGTAGTTATCTGATGAGGAGGACGAGACAGTCCAGGGCAGTACCCTGGAGGCATAAGCGCGCAACTGGGCGGCGTGCAGGCTGTCCATAACCAGGTGATCCGGATCTAAGGCCTTTAGACGCCTCTGCACCAGCCAGCGTCCCTGCGGAGGCACAAAGGAAAACACCAGGCCCAGTTTTAAAGCAGCCAGCAGTGCAGCAGCCAGTTCAGGACCGGGATGAAGCACTAAGGCCACCAGCTGACCGTTCTTTGCCCCGGCACCAGCCCAGGCCCGGCTTAGAAGGGCAGCCTGACGACCCAGTTCCGCATAAGAAAGGGACTGGGCCCGGCCCTTGCTATCCAGCACCTGCATGGCCTGAAGCGGTCTGTCTTTGAACCGGCCTGCCAGATCATAAAAAAAGTCATAATGCCTGAACAGCTCGCTTTTGACCCGGCCCGGCACCTGGCGCTGGTGGGCCTGCACAAGTCCGTGCCAGAAAGAACCAGGATTTTCCCAGGAGGATTCCAGCCAGGCGATGTTGTCCGGCCCCTGTATCCCGGGGCAGCACAGGCTGTTCTCTATAGCCGCAAGGTCCAGGGGATTTTGGTCTTCAAGCATGGTCTACCCTTTTATGTCCTGAGCAGGACCGGATAAATCAGTAACGTTGAAATCTGCGGAATATGCTCCTGCGGCCTTCGATGACGACTGATTGATCCTGGATGCTTATTCTATAGGTGTCGTCCAGGGGCTGGGGCATGAGGTGACGCCAGTCATCCGATTGTTCTGAAAACAGAAAGTAAAAGGCCACCGGGTTCTGACGGGGCTGGACCACATCAATCTTTTCATCCCTGCCGGGAAGAATGGGGAAAACACCCAGGATGTCCGGATCCGCCGGATCACCGAACACTTTGGACGCCACGTGGGAATATGTATGTTCAAGGTACTGCTCTTCGTCCGTGGAGCGCACCATCAGGTAGAAAATCCGCCCGCTGTTGGCGCTTGCATCCGGCTCTATCCTGAGAGTCATCTCCGCAGGCGGAGGGTCCCCTCTCCTTAATCCGCACCCTGTCAGCCCGGCACCCACTATGCTCAGGCACAGAAACACCGCCAGCATGGATACAGACTGCCGCGAAAATGTTCGCGCCCCCGGTTTTACAGCACCAGACAGATATA
>NZ_QYZY01000312.1:0-1980 GCF_003838035.1 Desulfonatronospira sp. MSAO_Bac3
AGCCGACTGAAGATGACCCTGAACTGTGGAGGAAAAAGTAGCCATGCCCGGGGAAAAGTACACTGTATTGATGGTAAACGGACCCAACCTCGGCTATATCGGCCGGCGCGACCCGGGTACATACGGCACCCGCGGCATGGACGCTGTGCAGACCATCCTGGAAAAGGACCGCCCCGGGCTTCTAGACAGGATAGAGCTCAATTATTTTCAGGCCAACGGCGAAGGGGAGATCATTGACAGGCTGGAAAAGGCCTGGAAGGACAATGTGCAGGGGCTGGTCATCAATCCCGGGGCCTATACCCACACCAGCCTGGCCCTGGGGGACTGCCTGGCCTGGATAAATATCCCCCACGTGGAAGTGCACCTGAGTAACATCTGGAGCCGGGAGGAGATCCGCAGACAGAACCTGACCGCAGCCCACAGCCTGGGAGTCATTGCCGGATTCGGCATCATGAGTTATGTTCTGGGGATTGAGGCGCTGGTGTGGTATCTGGATAGTTTGTAAGATTTAGGGATTTAGGTATTGGGGGATTGGGGAATTGGGGAATTGGGGAATTGAGGGATTGAGGAATGCAGGAATTTAGGAATTTAGGGATTTAGGGATTGAGGGATTGGGGGATTCAGGAATTCAAGGATCGAGGGATTAAGAGCCAGGGGCCCCAGGCCCCATGCTCCATGCCCCAAGCCCCATGTCATATATAAAGGAGGATGAATGCTTTCCACTACTGATTTCCGCAAAGGACTGAAAATCGAGATCGAGAATGAGCCCTACGAGATCGTGGATTTTCTGCATGTCAAGCCCGGCAAGGGCGGGGCTTTTGTGCGCACCAAGCTCAGGAACCTGCTTACAGGAGGCATGCTGGACCAGACCTTCCGCTCCGGGGAAAAGGTGGCCAAGCCGGACCTGGAGTCCAGGGAGATGCAGTATCTTTACCATGACGGCACCGCTTATGTCTTCATGGACATGGGCAGTTATGAGCAGCTCATGGTGGACGATGAAAGCATGGGAGAGAAAGGGGGTTTTCTCAAGGACGGCCAGACCGTCAAGGCCCTGATTTACCGCGGCAACCCCATAGACATCGAAATCCCCGCAGCGGTAATCCTGGAGGTGGCCCAGACCGAGCCGGGAATGAAGGGGGACACTGTAACCGGCGGGACCAAGCCTGCCAGGCTGGAGACCGGCATTGTGGTCAATGTGCCCCTGTTTATAAACGAGGGAGAAAGAATCAAAGTGGACACCCGCACCAAAGAATACATGGGCCGGGAATAAACAGATTGTCAGGGCGAATCATGGACGGCAGCAGGCTCTACAGGGAAATTCCCGGCACAGTTATGTTTTTTCTGGCCCTGCTTCTGGGGGTAAGCCTGGCGGGGTACTCTTCTCTGGACCCCACCTTCAACCAGCAGGTGGGCAGCGCACACTCGGTTCAAAACCCTGCAGGAACCGTGGGCGCTTACCTGGGAGGCTCCCTGGTGGAGCTTCTGGGGGTAGGCAGCCTGGTGGTGCCGTTGTTTTTCGTCTACCTGGGGCTCTATCTTTTCTGGCCGGTGCTCCAACTTGCCTGGTGGCGCTGGCTGGGGCTTTTTTTCTGCTTTGCAGCACTTATCGTCTGGGCGGAGTTTCCACGGGTGCAGGCTTTCACGCAGGATATGGAAATAAGCGGCGGAGGATTTGCCGGAAGTCAGCTGTATCAGGCCGGCTTTGAAGCCCTTGGCTTCTGGGGGATACTTATTGCAGGGGGGTTTTTGACCCTGATGGGGATTCAGCTGGCCACCGGTTTTTCCTGGGGAGGAGGCCTGTACAGGCTGGCTGCTCTCATGCCTGACAAAAAAGAACGTGACCGCGACAGTTCTTCAGATTCAACCGGGTCTGCAAGGCAGGCCCCAAAGAAGCAGAACAGCTCCTCCGGAAAGGGCAAAAAAAAAGCTGACCCTCATCCGCCTGCACCGCAGGCCAGTCCGGGCAATATAGATACCAGC
>NZ_QYZY01000313.1:0-17149 GCF_003838035.1 Desulfonatronospira sp. MSAO_Bac3
AGTTTTTTCTTTTGGCAAGGAAATCAAGCAATTATGAGGAGGCGTATCTTAATACGTTGACGAATAATTGTACAGATTGACGCCGCCAAAAGGAAAAAGAACCGTTTCCGGATGAAAACTCTCTAACGATCCAGCACTCAACTTGAGCTGCCAATCCCGCCAGGCTCGGCCTCCGGCCCAGAGGGGCCTGCGCCCCGGATGGCAAAATCACTTACTCAAGTTGAGTGCTGGACAAAGCCCCCTGACCTCTGACCCCTGACTACTGACCCCTGACCACCCCGGTTAGTCGGGGCAGGGTTTCCCTTAGCAGTGTCACCAGGTTATTGTTTATCTTGCGGGCCTGTTCCAGGATTTCCTCGTGAGAGGTCTCGGCCATGCAGTCAGGAAGATTCTTGTTGGTCAGGCATGAATATCCAAGCACCCGCATTCCCAGGTGCCTGGCGGCTATAGCCTCAAGGGTGGTGGACATGCCGATGGAGTCAGCACCAAGCTTTCTGAATGCCTTAGTTTCCGCAGAAGTCTCCAGGGAAGGACCCTTTATACCCATGTATACTCCTTTCTCCAAAGGGATTTTCGCCTCCAGAGCTGCCCCGGCTGCCAGACTTTGTAGCTCCCGGCAATAGATATTGCTCATGTCCGGAAATCTGGGTCCCCACTCCTGCACATTATCCCCCACCAGGGGGTTTTCCCCGGTCATATTGATGTGATCGGTGATAAGCATTATATTGCCTGTGGAAAAAAGAGGGTTCAGGGCCCCGGCTGCATTGGTCAGAACAGCTGTCCCGGCTCCCCAGAGCCCCATGACCCGCAGATTGCGCACCACTTCCCCGGGGCTTCTGCCTTCATACAGGTGGACCCGGCCGCTCATCACCGCCAGGCAAAGATCCTGATCCCGGCACAGAAAAAGAGTGCCTTCGTGCCCTTCTACTGTTGAATCAACAAACCCGGGGACATCACTGTAATCAAGGCTTGCAAAGGGCTTGAAATCCCGGGCCAGATCTCCCAGGCCGCTTCCAAGCACCACCAGAACATCCGGGCGAAAATCCGGAAAAATTTTTTTTAAATAGCCAAGGGCTTCATAAACCTTGTTTTTTTCTGTCGACATGTTATATTGTCTCCTGCTCTGGCTTGCTCACCCATAAAAAACCGGGATTAATCATTGCAATTTTCGTGAAGATAACCCAAAAAAATCCCCGGAGCACTGCATACGTCCCAGCCCAACCCGCTAAGCCAGGAATCATAAGGATGCTTTATGGATTTTGCAACTTTTTTCGGCATCATTGTAGGATTTTCCCTTATAATTGGTGCCATATTCATAGGCGGAGCAGTAGATACCTTTGTCAACGTCCCCGGGGTCATGATAGTCCTTGGGGGAACCATGGCCGCCACCAGCATCAATTTTCCGGTTACGGACATCAACAAGGCCTTTCGGGCCGCTTTTTACATTTTTGCCGGAAAAAGCGTCACCGCCAACGACGTGGTAAACACTATGGTCCGCATAGCCGAAATCAGCCGCAGGGACGGACTGCTGGCCCTGGAAAACATCAAGACCGAGAACTCAACCTTGAAAAAAGCATGCCAGCTTATAGCCGACAATACTGACCCGGAAACCATTTCCCAGACCCTGCGCATCGAGATAGTCGCCCTGCGCAACCGGCATGCAGTTATCCAGGATGTATTTAAAAAAATGGGCACCTACGCCCCCAGCTTCGGGATGATCGGGACCCTTATAGGACTGGTCCAGATGCTGACCATGCTGGATGATCCGGCTTCCATAGGACCGGCCATGGCTGTGGCCATCCTGACCACATTTTACGGGGCACTTCTTGCAACCTTGCTCTTTTTGCCCATTGCAGGCAAACTAAAGAGCAGGACACAGCAGGAGAACCTGCATCTGGAAATCATATTCCAGGGCGCCCAGTCCATCCTTGAAAACAACAACCCAAGGGTGGTCTACGAGAAGCTGTCATCCTTCGTGCCCCCGGCGGAGAGGAAAAATGAGCGAAGATAAATACAGCCTGTCCTCCAGATCCGCTGAAATGGAGCAGGACCAGGAAGAAGACGAGCCTAAAAACTGGATCACCATTTTTGCAGACATTGCCCTTCTTTTGCTGGTCTTTTTTGTGCTGCTGTTCTCTTTTTCCACTTTAAGCGATGAAAAGTTCCGGGAAACCATTTTATCTGTGCGGGAGTCCCTGGGCCGGGAAGAAACCGAAGACTGGGGAATGCGGGTCAGAACAGACACGTCCGGCGTCCTCATGGACAGAGCCACTCAGTTCCGCCAGCTCCAAGAGGCCCAGCAGGAGACATTCGCCGATATCCAGTACTATCAGAATGAACATGGCATTGAAGGCATAGTGGGAGCCAGGCTGGATGAGGGCAAAATAACCCTGACCCTGCCCTCGGAAGTGCTTTTCGACCTGGGAGAGGTGGAACTCAGGCCGGAAGGAGAAGAACTGTTGCAGGACATGAGAGATATATTTAATCGACACTCTGAGCAACGCATCAATATTGAAGGACATACCGACAACATCCCTCCCCGGGAAGGCGGCAGGTTCGAGGACAACTGGGAAATATCCTCCCTGCGCGCCCTGAACACCCTGCGTTTTCTCAAGCAGGAGGGTATTGATCCCGGACGTATGACCGCCACTGGATACGCCGACCTGCAACCCCTCTATCCTAATACCACAGAGGGCAACAGGGCCAGGAACAGGCGTGTGGAATTCGTCCTGGAAAGGCATATCGGGGGATAGATGTCTGATTTCTTTGGCGAATTCAACTTCGATTACGAGACCGGCACCAGGCGCAGGGCATACAGGATCTCTATCCCCGGTCTTTACGTGCGTATCAGGGGTCTTGAACATGCTTTTCCAGTTCAGGACATCAGCGCCACTGGTGTTGCTTTTGAAAACACCTATAGACAGCATCTGGACTACCAGCCCGGTGACGAAATGGAGCTCGACCTGCTCATCAAAGACAGAACCTATCTGGAAGAACTCAAGGCCTTGCTTGTCAGGCACAGGGATTTCATGCTGGCCTGCGAGTTTCATGACCTTGGCCTGCGCCAGGAGGCCGGACTGGACAAGCTGGTTCTGGAAGTGCAGAAAAAATGGATAGCCGCCAAAAAGAAAAAAAGGGCCGAAGAAAAAAATGAAAAAACATAAAGTGCTCATTGCCAACCGCGGAGAAATCGCCATCCGCATACTCAAGGCATGTATGGACCTGGGTCATGACTTTGTCTGCGTCTACACCAGGGAGGATGCCCAGTCGGAACACTGCACAGAGGCTTTAAAACAGGGCGGTGAAGACTGCCTTTACCGCATAAGCTCCTATCAGGATCCCAACGAGATTTTCGCCGTGGCTGACCAGAGCCAGGCCACAGCAGTGCACCCGGGGTACGGATTCTTTGCCGAAGATTTCCGTTTTGCTCGCCGGGTGGTCCAGAGAACCAGAAAACTGGAGTTCATCGGGCCTTCCTGGAAAATAATCCAGGACCTGGGAGACAAAATCAACACCAAGAGGCTGGCCAGACAACTGGGCGTACCCACCATACCCGGCTCAGACCGCCCCATCTTCGACGACCTGGAGGCCGAGGAGATAGCCCGCTCTCTTTTCAATTTCCAGCAGGAACAGGGTATTGAACAGCCTGTAATCCTGGTCAAGGCCTCTGCCGGAGGCGGAGGCATGGGCATCGAGGAGGTCAATGATCCCGATCGCTTCCGCAACGTCCTTAGAAAGGTCAAAAACTACGCCCGCCGACAGTTCCGGGACGAGGGCGTGCTCATCGAGCAAAGGCTTTTTGATTTCAATCACCTGGAAGTACAGATCCTGGCAGACAGCCATGGCAACGTGGTGCATTTCGGAACCCGCAACTGCACAGTGCAAAGTACAGGCAGGCAGAAAAGAATCGAAGTTGCACCGGGATTTGATCCCGGTGCAATAAGTTACGCCTTTGACGCCGGGCGGGTACTGGACGACATCATAAATTATTCCGTACGCATGGCTCAGAATGTGGGCTACAACAGTATCGGCACCTGGGAATGGATAGTCAGCCCCACAGGGGAACCCTTTCTCATGGAGGTCAATACACGCATCCAGGTGGAAAACGGAGTCTCGGCCATTACCTCCCGCATTGAGGACATGGAGGTGGACCTCATCCGGGAGCAGATCCGCATCGGCCTCGGGGAAAAGATGGACTTTGATCAAAGCAGCATCAGGTTTGAAGGTGTAGGCATAGAGTACCGCATCCTGGCCGAAGACCCGGACAATGCATTCACCCCCTGGGTGGGCAGAATAGAGCAATTTTCCTGGCCCGAACATCCCTGGCTCAGGATGCACACGCACATCCCCAGGGACCGGGCTTACGACATCCCTACGGAATTCGACCCCAACCTGGCCCTGGGCATCGTCTGGGGCAAAGACCTTAAAGAAGCCAAAAAGCGTGGAATCAGCTTTTTGAACCAGCTGACCCTGGAGGGCAGAAACAACGTGGGTGAACCTCTCAAATCCAACATCAACTACCTCAAAGAGAAAACAGACAGACTGCTGATTTTTTGAACACAGACAACCCTTTAACTCCCCAAAAATATGACAGATATAGAAAAACAGATCCAGGACTTAAGAGAACGTCTGCAATACATCGAAGACATATTCGGCAACAGGGAGAACACCAATATCACTTTGTTGCGCTCCAAACTGCAGGATTTCATCCACAACCTGCCATCTCTTGGCCCGGGACAGATTAAGCGACAGCTGACATCTCTAAGCGACCTCTTCAGCTTCCTGGAGAACAAGCTGGAAAAAGAGCTGACCCCCATGGACAGGGTGCGCATTGTGCGTCATCCCCAGAGGGTCTGCCTCAAAGACATCCTGGAAAACGTCTACGACAACTATACAGAGATCGGTGGGCAGGGCGAATACAGCATCGACCCGTCCATGATCATCGCCCGGGCCTACATAACCCGCAATGTGGGCAAAAAGACGTACAAGCAGCCGGTAATGGTCATCGGCCAGGAAAAAGGCCATGGCGAGGAATTCAGAAACGGGGGCTCGGTAAAACCCTGGGGCAATGCCAAGGCCCTGGAATACATGAAGGTTGCCGAGCGCGAAAACATACCCATCCATACCTACATATTCACCCCGGGATCATATCCCATCGAGGACTACCCCGGCGCAGCGCAGCAGATAGCCAGAAACATATACGCCATGGCCGGCATCAGGGTTCCGGTGATAGCCGTTCTTTCCGAAGGGGGCTCCGGGGGAGCCGAAGCCATCGGCCTGACCGACACCAGGATAATGCTCTCCCACGGCTACTACTCGGTCATATCCCCGGAAGGAGCAGCCGCCATTGAAGGACGCTCCAGTTCCACCCGCAAGGCCTCGGCACAACTGGTGGAAAGCTGCGCCAGGCAGCTGAGAATCACCGCCAGGGACAACCTGGAAATGGGCTACGTGGACCGCATCCTGCAGGAACCGCCCCTGGGGGCCAGGCCTGATCATTTCGACTTTTTCCGCAAACTGCGCCGGGAAGTCATCCTGGCCACCGATGAGATTGTTCTTTCCATCCGCGGGGTCAAGCTCTTCAGAGCCATTGCCCTTAGAAAGCTCAACAACCCCAATATCTATGTCCGCTGGAGCATATCCTCCAAGTCCAAGGAACGTCTGATTTGGAGAAGATATCAGAAATACCGCGGGCTCTGCTCCTGGGCATACCAGGACAGGTCCACCAACTTTCAGAAATGTAAAAGCGCTGTCCTGGAAACCGGCTGGTCCGTCTATTCCTTTTTGCGCTACGAATTCTTCGGCCGGCACCAGAGGGCCATCACCCACCTGGCTGAAGACGTGCAGGGCGAAGTACATGCCCTCATGGACAGGGTCACTCACCGCTTTTCCAGCCTCTTCAAGAAGCTTCCCTGGGTCAGAAAAGAAAGGGAGGACGCCTGTCAGTTGACCACCCTTTCCACCTGGGAAGCGGGCATGTCCTGGAACGAACACTGCAGGTACGTAAGCCCTCAGGCCAACCAGGACAAGACCCTGACCTGTCCCAACAGCGAGAAACACAACTGCCTGGATTTGTGGGCCCCGGACCTTTTCGGAGATTTTGCAGGAGTCTGCAGCCATTGCGGACATCACTTTCCCATGGAATATGAATGGTACCTGTTTAATGTATTTGATTCCCGCTCCATCCGTGAATTCAATGCCCCCATAGAGGCCTCCAACCCCCTGGAATTCGACGGACTGACCCACAAGCTGGACAAGGCCAAGAAGCAGACCGGACACAAGAGTGCCTGCATGACTTTCGAGGCCAAAATAAAGGGCATCCAGGTAGCGGTGGCCATGCTCCTGGCCAGGTTCAGGGGCGGAAGCGTGGGCGCGGCTGAAGGGGAAAAATTCATCAGGGCCGCGGAACAGGCCAGGCGAAAGCATATGCCCTTTCTGGCCTATGTGCACGGCACAGCCGGCATCCGGATCCAGGAGGGCACCAACGGACTTCTTCAGATGCCCAGGTGCACCCTGGCTGTGCGCAGATACCTGGAATCCGGTGGACTGTATCTCGTGGTCTACGACACCAACTCCTATGCCGGACCCGTGGCCAGTTTTCTGGGATGTTCACCTTACCAATTCGCCATCCGCTCAGCCAACATCGGCTTTGCCGGCCCCGGAGTCATCAGGGAAACCACCGGCATGGACATCCCCCCCAACTACCACAAGTCCTTTCAGGCTCTGTCCAGGGGACACATACAGGGCATCTGGGACCGCCGGGAGATCAGAAACAACCTGCACCATGCCCTGATGACCATGGGTGGGGAGTTTTTATATTACAGGTAATAAGCAGAAGTGACATTGCTTCCGCCAATAAAGGAGCCATGCCTTGATCGACACCATATCCCTTTTAAATGAAATAAAACAGGCCCCATACAAGGAAATAACCGTCAGTGCGCCGCATTCCGGGCGTATCGAATTCGCAGTCAACCAGACAGGAGTAAAGGTCAAAGGGGCCTCAGGGACATGGCTTGAGCGTCCCGGTACACTGCTGGCCAGGTTAGTGCGCGAAGGCAACCCCAAACCCATTTATGCCCCGGAAAAGGGCGAGGTGGTGGAATTTTACGACGTCAGCGACCGGGAGTTTGTCCAGGCCGGCACACCGCTTATGAAGATCAGGCATTGCCTGACCAAGCAGGAGGTGATGGACATAATCCTTAAAAAAGCCCTGCATCTCTTCATTGCCCCGGAGAAAGGGCGCTATTATTTTGTATCCGAGATCGACACCAAGATAAAATCCCAGGGCCTTCGTTCCGTCAGCGTCAAAGAAGGCGACGAGGTGCTTATTCTTTCCAGGATGAAACGCGAGACCACCATTACCTATCAGGGACCGCAGGGGATAATCTACACAGCTTACTTCAACTCCAATGAAAGCGTGGAGACGGGAGCCCCCCTTTTCGGCGTCTGCCCCGAGAACCAGGTCCAGGACATCAAGGCAGTCATTGACAAAATTCAAAGCGGATGGGAAGAACAGGAATAGCTTTGGGATCCTGGTGACTGCCAGAATAAAAACAGAGACCAGTCACTGAACAATTACTGATTTTTTTAAATTCAAACTCAACCGGAGTATGCGTCATGGGAGAAATAATCCAGATCCGGGTCATGGCCCAGACTTTTGACCCCGAGGAAGCCAAAAAAAGGTGGAGCGATCTGGCAGAAGCAGCCTTTGACATGGACAGCCTGCAGATCAAAGCTGAAAAAGATTTCCACATCAAGCTTGTGGACGCCCTCGTGGACCGCAACAAACTTGGGCAGTTGTCTCCAAACCTCAAAGAGGCCATCCAGAAGGATCTGCAGACCGCAGGGCAGTTGCGCGACAAACTCCAGAGAAGCCTGAGCGACTGGGACCCAAGGGCCGCGGACAGGGCGGCCTACGAGCTTGAAGACGTTCTGGACCGCATGCAGCAAAACGTGGTGCGCTGACTGAATTCATAGAACAAGGAACCGTAAGGAGGATATATGGCAGGGTCAATGAATAAAGCTATCATAGTGGGCAGGCTGGGCCAGGACCCAAAGCTGGCCTATACAGCCAACGGTCAGCCTGTGGTCAACATGAGTTTAGCCACGGACGAATCTTACACCGACCGGGACGGCAACAAGGTGGACAAGGCTGAATGGCACCGGGTGGTGGTCTTTAATAAACCCGCCGAGTTCTGCGCCAACTTTCTTCGCAAAGGCAGCCTGGCGCTGGTGGAAGGCAAACTGCAGACCAGGAAATGGCAGGATCAACAGGGCCAGGACCGATATACCACTGAGATAGTAGCTATGAGAGTTCAGGGACTGGACTCCAAGGGGCAAAGCCAGGGAGGGGAATCCTATGTAGCTGCCCCGGAACAGGGCAGGGATCAATCCCAGGCCAGGGAAAGCCAGGAAAAGATGGGACCAGCCTTCCCTTCCGAAGCCGGCGGGATGGATGAAGCCCCTTTTTAGTTTCTACCATTCATGTAACATTTATTTAAAAAGCCTGTAATATTACAGGCTGTTCAACTGCATATTGCATAAACACGGGGATGCAATCATGGACGACAAGGCTTTTCAGCAAGAGATCCAGGACAGGGTTCGAAAGACAATCGCACCTGTTTTCTCCAAATACGGCATGGATGTAAACTGGCTTGACTCCACCATGAAATGGAAGCCCCTGATCCTGGTCATCGGCAGCTATTCCTCGGGAAAGTCCACCCTCATCAATGAGCTTCTGGAAATAGACGTACAGAGAACCGGCCAGGCGCCTACAGACGATTCCTTCACTGTAATCACCAATGACGGTGAAAATGTCCCCGGAGAGACCCCCGGGTCCACCCTGGTAAACGATCCCAGGTACCCTTTCGCCGGGCTCAAGGCGTACGGGGAAAACCTCATTTCCCACCTCTGCCTCAAAAACGTCCCCTCTCCACTGCTGGAAAACACGGCCATCATAGACACCCCGGGAATGATCGACTCCACCGCGGAAAGAGACCGGGGCTACAAGTACCTGGAGGTCATTGGAGAACTGGCTGCCATGGCGGACATGATTGTTCTCATGTTCGATCCGCACAAGGCAGGCACCATCAAGGAAAACTTCAGCACCATCAGAAACATACTGCCTGGAAGGACGGGCGAAGACAGGGTTGTGTATGTTATGAGCAGAATTGATGAATGCGACAATTTAAGCGACCTTATCCGCTCCTACGGCACCCTTTGCTGGAATATCTCCCAGATGACCGGGAGAAAGGACATGCCGCACGTCTTTCTTACCTACTCCCCCAGGGAAGCCAGACTGGACCAGTCCAACCAGGAATGGCCCCAGGAACGCCAGGAACTCAAAGAAAAAATCGGCAGCGCCCAGGCCATGCGCATCAACCATATCCTGGAAAACATCGATCGTAAAACCGGGGAACTCGAACTCGTGTGCGAGGCCCTGCACCGTTTCTCCAGGAGGGTCAGGCAGCTCCTCTCCGGCACCTTCAAATGGACCCTGGCTGCAGCCCTGGCCGTTTTTGCCCTTGGCTTCGTCCTCCTGCAGGGTCACCAACCTCTGCAGGACCAGGGCCTTTTTTCCGGAATAACCCAGACATCGCTTCTTTCAATGGAGGTCATCGTCCCTGCTGCCGCAGCCCTGCTGACTTTCGTCCTGGGCTGGGTCATCTTCGCCAGAGTCCGCTTCAGAAACCTTCTACAGAAAACCCTGCGCAATCCCGACAACCTTGTCCACCTGGACAGCGACTACCGCAGGAGTCTATGGGCCAAGGTCAAAAGCCATGTGCTGGACCAGCTCAGGCAGCGCACCGTCAGACAGCACCTGTTTCAATCCGGGGCAAGCCTGGACCGGGTCCGCAAGTTCATCCGAAGGGACCTCAAGGAATACTACTCCAAGATCGGACGTCCCCGGCAGGGTTAGCCGCCGCCGGTCCCCGCTTTAGTTGAATGTTCTTTCCGGACAAAATAATTTTGCAGCGCATAAAGACTTTTTTCTTGACAAGAATGTTTACTTTTGTAAACTCTCGAAAACAAGAGGATCATAATGCAGTTCGAGGATTTTTTTCAACGCGTGGCCAGGGCCACGGAGATAAACACCCAGAGGCAGCTGGCCGATATCCTGGGGGTGGGGGCGACCGCCATCACTCTGGCCAAAAAAAGAGGTGTGCCCGCATCCTGGAGCCTGAAAATCGCCTCTGTATTCGGCATAAATCCCAACTGGATCCAGACCGGGAAGGGACCGGTCTACCAGGCCGGCCGGGAAGGCACCTTTTTCGTGCCCAGGGTCTCGGCCAGAGCCTGTGCCGGGGGGGGATCCCTGGATGTACGGGACAATATCGTTGACGAGATCCCTTTTGCCACGGACTGGTTAAGAAAAAAGGGACATCCGGAAAACTTGGTTCTCATGGAAGTCATGGGGGACAGCATGTCCCCGGAACTGGAAGAGGGTGACAACATCCTGGTGGATCTGGGCCAGAAAAAGATCACCGGCCGGAGTCCATTCGTGCTGGGCCTGGAGGAAGGCCTGCAGGTAAAAAGGGTGGAATCAGCTCCGGGAATAGTCATACTTTTGAGCACCAACCCCAGGTATTCATCCATCACCCTGCACGGCGACGAAGTGGACTCCCTGAGAATCGTCGGGCGCGTGTTGTGGAGCAGCCGGGAGTATTCCTGAAGCCGGGAACCGGGAACCATATGTCGCCGCCTGTTCCCAGGGGTTCAGGGATACAGGCTTTTTTTGTCTTTTTTGTTTACAAAAGTAAACCAGGCTTTTTCCGCGACCCTGCGCGGAAAAGAGGTCCCTTCGGGGCAACATCCGAAATAAGGAAGGGATCTCATACAACCACCCCCGGCCCCTCCTTGGCTAAGGAGGGGAGTTTACACCGTGCTCGTAATCCAGATGGGTAGGGTGTCAGATAAAGTTACCAACATGTTTTTTTAAATCTGTGTTAAATCCACAGCAAGGAGGAAAGTCATGCAGGAAAGATTCTGTGCTTGCGGACACAAGGTTTATGTGGCTTACGTCTTCACCGGGCGGGGCATCTACCACCTTTTCAGACCCATGGCCAGGATGCGCGAACTCATGCGCTGCCCGTCCTGCGGAAGGCGCATAAACATAGATGAACTGAGCTGAATTGCCTCGGGGACTTACTAATGAGCAAAAAAAGCCGCATCATGTCCCCCAGGGCGGAAAGCCCCGAGGTACTGCTGCCTGAAGTATCAGCTCTGGTTCCGGCCGGGTTTCCCTCTCCGGCTGACGACTATCTGGACAGGACCCTGGATCTCAACGAGTACCTGATACACAACCAGGCCGCGTCCTTTTTCATCCGGGTGGCCGGAGAGTCCATGCAGGGAGCCGGGATACTGCCCGGGGACATCCTCCTGGTGGACAGATCCGTGGAACCGGCCCACAACAAGATCGTAGTGGCCGTGCTGGATGACGAAATGGTGGTCAAAAGGCTTCGCTACAGGCAGGGACGCGGCGTCCTGGTCCCGGAGCACCCCGGGTTCAGACCCATCGAAATAACCGATGCCATGGAGGCCCATATCTGGGGAGTGGTCACGGCGGTGATCAGAAAGCTTGGATAAATATTTTCCAGACTGCACGGGAGGCTATGCATGACCAGAATGTTCGCCCTTGTGGACTGCAACAACTTCTACGTTTCCTGCGAGCGGGTCTTTGACCCTTCTCTGCAGGACGTGCCTGTAGTGGTGCTGTCCAACAACGACGGATGCGTCATAGCCCGCTCCAACGAGGCCAAGGCCCTGGGCATCAGGATGGGGGCCCCTGCTTTTGAGCACAGGGAAATATTTGAAAAGCACGGGGTCCAGGTCTTCTCCTCCAACTACTCCCTTTACGGAGACATGTCCTCCCGGGTCATGAGCAGCCTGAACCGGATCGTCCCGGACATGGAGGTCTACTCCATAGACGAGGCCTTTCTGATCCTGGACAGCCTTCCCCAAAGCCCCGAGAGCTTTGCCCGGGACCTAAGGGAAAAAATACTAAAGTGGGTGGGCATGCCCGTGTCCATAGGCATCGGCCCCACCAAGACTCTGGCCAAGATCGCCAACCGCTTCGCCAAAAAGCACCTGGAGCATAGCGGGGTTCTGGACCTGGGTTCACCGGGAATGCGAAGCACCTGCCTGGAGCTGACAGACGTGGAAGACGTATGGGGGATAGGCAGAAGGTATGCCCTGCTGCTTAAAAGCTACAACGTCAGAAACGCCCTGCAGTTTTCCCGGCAGTCCAGGGACTGGGTACAGTCCAGGATGACCGTGGAGGGGGTGCATATCCTGCTGGAACTGCAGGGCATACCCTGTCATTTCCTGGACAGGACCCCGCGACCCAACAAGACCATAATCAGCTCCAGGTCCTTCGGGCGCTGCGTGGAAACACTGCAGGAACTGCAGACCGCCCTGGCCTGCTATGTAACCCGGGCCGCGCAGAAACTGCGCCACCAGGGATCAGTCTGCTCCGGGGTAACGGTCTTTGTGTATACCAACAGGTTCAGACAGGATCTTCCACAGCATTCCCCGTCCGGAACAGCCAATATCATGTACCCCACCGACCACACCCCGACACTTATACGGCATGCCCTTAATGCCCTCGAGGGGATATACAGGCCGGGATACAGCTACAAGAAAGCCGGGGTAATGCTCACCAGAATCGAACCCCGGGCCCGGAAAAGGCCCACTTTTTTTCAGCCCGGGGCCGGCCGGGAAAAGAAAGAAAAAAAACTCATGTCTGCAATGGACCATATCAATGCCAGGTGGGGCCGCAATACCCTGCAGCCCGCGGAGACCCTTTATGCCCCCGGCGACTGGGGCATAAAGAGGGAAAAACTCTCCCCCAGGTACACCACTTCCTGGGACGAACTGCCCGTAGCCTCGTAACCTCCGGATTGACGCCTGCTGCCAAAAAAATTAGAGGACAAGGCACAATTATCTTTTACAGGAGGTTCTGTTATGCAGGGCAGTCTTTTTCCCGCCGGAGACAGAGAGTTCAAGGATCATCCAAAGTTTTCCGGGGTCAGGATAGCCATCCAGGTAAGCAGCCAGGAAAGCTCGGCTGTGGGAGTTTCCCAGCTTTTGATCCAGCCCGGGGTGGAAATACCCGCGCACACCCATGACACCCAGGCGGATTCCATATACGTGGTCTCCGGTGAGGGTGAGGTATACTTAAACGGTTCCTGGCACCCGGTAGCGGCTGACGACTACATCTTTGCCCCGGCAGGTGCAGAGCATGGAGTACGCAATTCCGGCAGACAGGAATTAAAACTCTTCATCCATCACAGTCCGCCGCTGTTTTAATAAATGTTTGCAGGCAAAAAACAATCTTTCTTTACAAACTCATCCCGGAAGATTATTATTTCTAATTGATCATAAAACCAACCCATAACACCAGCGTCCAGCTGGCAGGAAAAATTATGAAACGTATTATTATATTAAGCTTGACACTTATATTATGCTTTGCCTTGCCGGCAACGGCATCAGACCAGGAGGTGGTGGACAGGGTCCAGGACCGCCTTGATGCCCTGGAAGGGCTCAAGGCCGACTACGTGCAGATTCTGACCAACGCGGCCACCAAGGAGACCCAGGAACGTACCGGAAGCATCTACTTTAAAAAACCGTTGCAGGTCCGCTGGGAAGCCGATGCTCCCCACCAGGAACTGCTGGTTATAGACCAGGACAAAGTGTGGAACTATTTTCCTGATGATGAAGTGGCCTACGAATACGAAGTGGAAGAGGTGCTCACCTCAAGAGCCATGATCAACTTCATATCCGGTCAGGCCAAGCTTACAGAGGATTTCCAGGTGGAAGAACAGGGGATGGAAGACGGGCTGCACAAGCTGAAGCTGGTCCCGGCCAGTCCGGAACCGGACCTGGTCCTGGCCTATCTGTGGTCGGATGACCAGGGCCTTTTGCACCGTATCCTGCTGGTGGATTTTTTTGGCAACGGCAATGAACTAAGACTTGAATCAATGGAGACAGACCCTGAGCTGGACCGGGAAAAGTTTGAATTCAGCCCCGAAGACGTGGAAATCCGGGAAGGCCGGGTGGACTGATTTTCTGTTGCTGCGGCCCGTCAAAATGACTCTGTAAAAAGTAGCTCAACCCCGAACAGGAGAAAGTCATGGTTATAGTGGTCAAGAAGTGTTCTTCGGAATGCCCTTTCTGCAACACCCTTGAGAATGGCAAAATGGAGTGCAACGTGTCCATGCCTTCAAAAAGGCCCATTCCGGAGATGGAAGAAAAATTCCCCTCCTTCTGCCCCCTCAAGAGGGAGCAGGTCATCACCAGGGCCTTTGAGGAGTGAGATGGCCCGGTTATTTTCGGGTTTACGTCCTGTGGGTACAGCAAAATACCGGCAGGTCAATCCCCTGCCAAATAAATACAGTTTTTGATAAATTCTTTAAATATGCTGCTGTCACGTTGCTTTGTAGCATGCATACAGCACTCACTACCCCCCTCCTTGGTTAAGGAGGGGCTGGGGGTGGTTCGTTCTGGATGACCACTTCCTTAGCTGGCTGACTTCCCCTGGCTCAAGGTAGCGCCACTCTCCGGGCTTGAGATCACCCAGAGCAAGCGGACCCTGCCTTATCCGGACCAGAGACAGTACCACCAGACCCAGATCCCGGCACATGCGGCGGATCTGACGGTTGATCCCCTGCACCAGGGTCATTTCCGCAAGGACTGAATCCCTGGTCTGCTGCAGTATTTTCACCTCCACCGGGGCCAGCTTCTCCCCTTCACTGAGCACCATCCCCCGGCGCATGATCTGCAGCTTCTTTTTGCTTAGATCCCCGCGCATTTTAACCCGGTAAATTTTGGGGATCTTTCTGGAGGGATGGGTCAGGCTGTGCGCCAGATCCCCGTCATTGGTAAGAATCAAAAGCCCCTGGGAAAAATAATCCAGGCGGCCCACAGGGAAAAGGCGCATGCGTCTAAGTCTGTCCGGCAGCAGGTCCGTGACCTTGGCTCTGCCCCCGGGATCGCTCGTGGTGGTCACCACCTGAACCGGCTTGTTCAGCATGACATGGACAAGCTCGCGCTCTTGTTCAGTCTCAATTTTCACCGGGCGGCCGTCTACAATGATGCTGTCCTTTTCCGGGTCCACCCTGATTCCGGGCTCACGGACAACTCCGTCATTCACCTTTACCCGGCCGGAAAAAACCAGCTCGTCCGCCCTGCGCCTGGAACATATTCCAGCCCGGGCCAGGGCCTTATTCAGCCTCATTTCCCGGCTCATCTGGCCAGCAGCCTCAGGTACAGATCCCCCTTCCATGGTCCTATCTTGCGGCCCAGGCCCTTCAGCCTCACCGGGCGGCCCACAACATAATCCTGCGGCAGATTGACGCTTACCACCTGGGGCGGCCCGGCCCACCTGCGCTCCACATTGATGCGGATACTGCTCCCGGGTCTTAGCTTGACCGGGCTTAAATACACAGTCTGCTCGTCATCCAGCTGGGAGGAAAACCATTTCTTTATTCCGGCAAATACCCCCCCGGAGAGATCCACATCCAGATTGATCCTGCCCCACTCAAGCTTGAACCTGCGCTTCTTGATTTCTGCAGGATGAGTATCCTTTTTGTCCCTTTTAAGCCTCTTGAAAATATCTTCAAATACCTGCTTGGCAAAGGGATCTTTGAGAATATCCCGTAGCACCTCTTCCTGTCGGTAAAAAAAACCTTCCCTGGCCTGCTGTGCGCTGCTCTCGTAATGCCTTTTGCTCTCCGTGCTCTCCCGGGCGGCCTCGGACCTTGCATGGCGTTCATATGTCCTTGTGGCCTCCTTGCGGGACGCCCTGCTTTTTTTACCGCTTTCAGCAGAGTCCTGCCAACCTTCCCTGGCCTGCTTGCGCAGGGTGACGTAGGCGGTGTTCACCTGGTGAAACTTGTACCCGGCCTCCGGATCATCGGGGTTTAGATCCGGGTGCAGCTCAAAGGCCAGCTCCCTGTAAGCCTTCTTGATGCTCTCCAGGTCTGCATCCGGGCCAAGGCCCAGTATCCTCAAACTTTCCTGCCTGTCCATTCTATGTGTCAGATGCTGTTATTGTTCTGTCAGCTGTTATCAATCTATATCCGAGGTACGCAGCGCATTCCCGGCATCGTCTTCAAGTTCGCGTCCCAGGCCCTGCTCCTGCAGATACTTCATTCCCTGCCTGACGAATTCCTGAAAATCCGCATCGGGATCAATGCCCGGGCAGAAATCCTTGGCCATCTCGAAGCTGGACTCATCCATAAGGTTGCCCCGGAAAAAAGGCCAGGCCCTGCATGTACGTGGTTTGACCGGATGAACAGCACAGCCTTTGCCGGACTCGAAAAAAATGCACCATCCATGGTCATTGTTGCGGATAAAAAATTTGTCGCCCTTTCTTTGCACATGGATCTTCTGAAATTCCAGCAGGTCCATTTCCAGGTAGTCGGCGATTTTTTGCTGCTCTGCCAGTGTGGCCACGATCCCTCCGGAACCCTGGCAGCACTGCCCGCAAATTTTACAGTCAAAGGCTGGTCTGGGCTGCTTCAATCCTTTATGCTCCCAAAAGTCTCTGGTGTTCCACCATGATGCACTTGTCCTGGATAACCTGGATAGGCTTATCCTTCAAAATTTCTTCAGCCTGGGCCGAGGTGATCCCAAGCTGCATCCAGAAGGCCGCGGGTGTATGCTCCATTTCCAGGACTTCCAGGGCATGATCCGGGCAATAGTCCGAAGCCCGGAAGAGGTCAACAATGTCTACGGGTTCAGGAATCCCGGTCAGGTCCGGATAAGTATCCAGGCCCCACACTCCCTTTCTCTTGGGATGTACCGGAATCACCCTGTAGCCTGCCTGAATGAGGTAGCGGCCCACGGCATCCACCGGCTGCCCCTGTTTGTCCTTGGCCCCCACCACCGCTATGGTCACTGCCTTTTGCAGGAGTTTTTTTATATCTTGATCCCTGTGAATATCCATCATAATATACTCCTTTACCGGGAATTACAGTCTGTAAACCTTTCAGACTTGTCCTTCAAAAACAATATACAGCTTAAATCCGGAAAGTCTTTTTCCCCATGAAAACCGACTCGACCGCGGAAAATCTATGCAGAGAATCAATTTAGACCAGGCGCAAAAGCTTTGGCAAGAGCAGAATTTGTTTGATCTGGGCCGCATGGC
>NZ_QYZY01000314.1:0-1597 GCF_003838035.1 Desulfonatronospira sp. MSAO_Bac3
AACACCTGTCCCATGACCAGGGTATTGATGGCCGCTGTGGAGGCCAGACTCTGGGAAGCACCATGGGACAGTATGAGCAGGTAATGCCCCAGGGCCCCCACCACAAGCAGAAGGGATACAAAACTTATGCGCCATAAAAGAAACCCGGACACCAGGGGCTCTTCCGGAGGCCTTGGAGGACGCTGCATGACGTTTTTTTCCGGCGGTTCAAAGGCCAGGGCCAGGGCCAGGGTCACCGCGGTGACCATGTTTATCCACAGAATCTGGGGTGGAGTGATGGGCAGGGAAAAATGCCCTGTCTCGTCCATAAGGCCTATGCCCAGAAGGATAGAGGCAATGACCACCAGGGCCTGGCCGCCGTTGGTGGGCAAAATGAATAAGATGGCTTTTTTCAGGTTGTCGTAAACCGTCCGCCCCTCCTCCACTGCATTGGCGATGGAGGCGAAGTTGTCGTCTGTGAGCACCATATCCGAAGCCTCCTTGGCTGCCTCGGTCCCGGTCATGCCCATGGCCACGCCCACATCGGCCCGCTTCAGGGCCGGAGAATCATTGACCCCGTCCCCGGTCATGGCCACTATCTGCCCTCCGCCCTGCAGGGCCTGCACCAGCCTGAGCTTGTGCTCCGGACTGGTGCGGGCGTATATGTCCACATCCCGGGCCACCTGGACCAGGTCCGCATCGCTGATCTTTTCCAGGTCCTGACCGGTGAGGGCCTTTCGCCCCTGCCCCATGCCAAGCTTCTCCCCTATGGCCGAAGCAGTGATGGCGTGATCCCCGGTGATCATCTTGACTTTTATGCCCGCACCTGTATCCCCGGGATCAGATTCGCGGCCCTTGAGCCTTGCTGCGGCCTCTATGGCCTCGTCCCGGGGAGGGTCCATTATCCCGAACAGGGCCAGCATGGTGAAATCCTGCTTCGTATCCTGATCATCGATTTCGCCCTTGCTGGAGAGGTCCTTCTTGACAGCCACCGCCAGAAGCCTCTGGCCCATGGAGGCCAAAAGATCTCCCTGCTGCTTCCAGAATTCATGGTCCATGGGGCCGGAATCTCCCAGTGCCCCCTGGCTGCTGCACTTTTCCATGACCTTTTCCGGGGCCCCCTTGAGAATGAAGACAGCCTCTCCGGATTCAAAACAATTCAAAGTGACCATGAATTTTTCTTCGGAGCTGAAGGGCAGAACATCCTGCCGGGGATTGGCCCTGTTTTCCCGGTCCTGGTCCAGCCCGGCCTTGAGAGCGGCGGTAAGCAGGGCACCCTCGGTGGGTGCGCCCTCAAGCTTTATCTGGCCTTCTTTTTCCTGAAAGCGGGCCTCATTGCAAAGAAGCACCGAGCGCAGGGCCTGCATCAGTACCGGATACTCCCCGGGATGGACCTCCTTGTCCTCAAGCATGAATTTTCCCTGGGGGGCATATCCGGCACCTGTTACACAGAACAGTTGATCCGCAGTCTGAATATTCTGCACGGTCATTTCATTCCTGGTCAGGGTGCCGGTCTTGTCCGAGCAGATGACCGTCACCGAGCCCAGGGTCTCCACCGCAGGCAGACGTCTTATGATGGCGTTTCTTCCGGCCATTTTCTGCACCCCGATGGCCAGGG
>NZ_QYZY01000315.1:0-7690 GCF_003838035.1 Desulfonatronospira sp. MSAO_Bac3
AAAAACACTCTGTTCTGCAAAAGGTTGACCCGGCTTTCATCCCGAAGTCTGCTCCAGCATTCAGACAGAAAATCGCTTACCAGGCCGAAATGGTCGGTAAGATATTTTTTGCTGATTTTGGGAATATCCCAGCCGGGCAGATAGGCGTGCAGGCGATCCATAAAGGCCGTGTCGTCCCGCATTTCCTGGGGCATGGGACCAAACAGGTGCCCGATACGCTGCTGGTGTTCAACATCCACTTCAAAATTACCCACCATGACAATGGAGCCGTCAGCCCTGATGCTGTCCCTGCCGCGACTGAACTCCCCGGACTCCATGTACCCCTTCATGATGTTTACTCCGTCCTTTTGATCAAAGGAGATGCCGGAGATTTCATCAAAGCAGACCACATCGTACTGGCATACCAGGCCTCGCTGACCAGTGCCCATATGGACGAACATCCTGGCCACTGTGGCCTTGCCCCCGGAAATAAGATGGGCATAGGGCGATACCTGCTGAAAAAGGTGGCTTTTTCCTGTGCCCCTGGGACCCAGCTCCACCATATTGTAGTTGCGTTCCACAAAGGGAACCATCCTGAGCATAAAGGCGTTTTTTTGTCTCGGGGAGAGGGTGGAGGCCTCTAAACCAATGGAGCGCAGCAGAAAGTCTTTCCATTCTTCCGTGCTGAAATGTTTTCTGGCTTCAGCCAGATGGTCCAATACGTCCCTCTGGGAGAGCTGGATCTCTCGCAGGGCCTCGACTCCGAAAGGCCGTCCGTTTTTTTCCTGGGCAATATACGGGTCATAGCTCAGGGTAATTTCTGCGTAGAAGCCGCCGGTAAGCATTCTTTCATTCTTTATCACCAGCTCGGGATCAATGCGCACATCTGTCAGCCTCAGGCTGGGCAGTGCAGTTATATAAGAATCTGTTCTGGCATCCAACCTTGCGGTTATGGAGTCAATAATCTTGACCTGTCCAGCCTCCTTGGCCCTGGCCTTGAAAAGTTCTTCCTCGCCGGCCTTAACGGTCCTTGATTTGAGCTGCTTCTGGACAATTTCCAGGCCTTCCTCTATCTCTTCCCATTCCACACTGGCGCAATAACGCCCCAGCAGAAACTCCACCACATAGGTGGGCACTGGAAACTGCCTGCTGAAAGTACGCACCAGATCTTTGCGTACCAAGTATCCATCAAGGACCTGGGAAGCCTTCTTGTCCAGATAGTCAAGTTCCATGTCTTATCCCCAATATCAGCCGCCGATGATGGTCGAAGTCTGAGAAATCAGCTGGCCTTCAGCATTGATCAGTACGATATGAGCCTCCTGGCCCTCAAACTGTTCATCCTCCACCACGACCGAAGCAGAGCCATCCTTTTTCAAAAGTTTGAGCTTGAGCACCAGGCTGGATGAAGCCTCTCCAGGGCTGGTACGCACGTCCAGCCATAAATCCTGGGTCCACCCCTCAACGACGACTGTGCAACGCAAACCCTTCCATACCACATCCATCAACTGCAGTGATTCTTCCGCCCGGGCAGCAGGTCCGGCAAAGACGGTTAGCTTCAACAGAAGGCATTCCTGCAGGCTCAAGCCTCCGTGAGAATACTCATCATTCCTGCGAAAACAGCTTATGCCATCAGCCAGGGCAAAATGTCTGTCTGGATTCCAGTACCAGGGGTACAGATTTTCATCTGTGTCCGCCCCGGACTTGATGACCGCGCACCGGCTCCATTTGGTCTGGGTCAAGGCCCTGGGCAGTTCAATCTTGGGCAGTCCACCGGGGAGCAAAAGCCAGCCGTGATCGGTCACCACCCTGATGGCTGTCCAGCCGGCTTGAATAAGGTCCTCGATGCGATCCCTGACTTCCCTGAGCAGGCGATCCACATGAGCGGACAGTTTCCATCCCCATTCGTGGCCTTCATGGTCAATGTCTCCAAATTCAACCCACAATTTTTTGACCTCCAGTTCTGAAATCCGGGGCAAAGGGTCATTCTGCCTGCAAACGGTCCACTGGTTTTCCTGAAGGAGTTTTTTAAAGTGATGCGCTGTGCACGGTTCGAAGTTTTCCTGCGAAGCCTGGGCAGCAGAAATGTGTCCGGCTACCGGGGAGGCTGCCGGCTTTCCTGTGGCTGTGACGCTTGGCAGAGCCGCCCAGCCAAGCTGCCTGGATACACTGATACCTTTTTCTTCCAGCAGCGTCTGCAAACGCCTGGCGCAGTCGAAACGCAGTCCATCCACAAACAGACAGCATTCAAAATATACTTCCTGTTCTTCCTGCACATGGCTTACGGAATGTTCTTTCAGCCACAACCGCTGTAAATGTCGGGAACTTTCCTGAGACCAGGGCAGGTAGACCGTTCTCAGAGCAGAACTGAGGGCTTCAAAATCCTCCTGTCTGTGGACACAGGCCAGGGCTCTTAAAAGAGCATCGTCTGCTTCCCAGCCCCAGTCAGAATATCCAGCAGCCAGATCAGATAATGTCCCAGCAGCCAGGGTATTCCTGGTGACTTCGGCCATTACAGCCAGGTGCTTCAAAGACATGGCCAGGGGAGACAAGCCCAGTTCAGCCCAGACGTAATTGCGCCGCGAGGCATGAATCTTTTCCAGCTCGATTATTTCCTGTCTGGCATTATGGGCTGGCAGTTCCTTCAGACCAGAGAGATTTTCTCTCAGGTTTTTCTCCTGTTGTTCGTTCCATTGCGGCCAACCTGGAAATTCGCCGCCTACATACCACATAAGAGACCCTGCCGGCGGCCTGCATTTTCTTATCTGCCCGGGGATACCCGGATATCTGTGCGGTGCTTCCCTGTATCTGGACCAGACGGAACGCCACTGGTTTTTCTGTTGGGCCAGGTTGTGGGCTGCTGTAAGCACGCCCTGTTTTTGAGGGTCAAATCCAAACTGGGACTTGCAGACCTGGACGAATGCTTCCCAATGGTTTTTATCCAGCCTGTTTCTAAAATCGTCCGGGGCGCTGATCCATTGCAAAAGATCGCGAACAGGGTCACCACCGGAAAGAAGATTGTGGAAATAGTCTTTATCCAGCCGCTTGCACTCAAGCAGGTCCACATCTTCGTCAAGCAAGGGCATAAGCGCTGTACGGATGGCTCTTTTGGTCTCACTGTCCCGGGCTACATCCAGGCCGAGACCTCCCTGGTCCGATTTGAGGAAAGCCAGAATGGTCCAGTCTTTGGCATTGACCTGGGACCAGATGACCCCCCGGTACTGCAGCTCAGCCAGGGGCTTTAAGGAATCCGGACAGCTCTCTACTGCCCTCAAATCCTGCCGGCTTACTCCCGGCAGATAAATGACAGGTGTAGCACCGCTGTGAACAACAGGAAATTGTGAGTTCAGGGATTCAGATACAGGGGCATCACAAACCTGCTCTACATTCGCGCTGGAAAAAAGAATTACGCATCTAAGCCAGATGGCTGGGCCGGTACGCTGTTCAGGGCTGTATTTTCCAAGAACGAAAAGCTCGGGCATTTCCTGCAGAAGCCTGTTCACAGCCGGTTCCCATTGTCTGTCCCAATCCGGCCATAATATGCAGGACGGAGCAGCCTGAACTTCGGGGTTATACAGGGCTGCATCCCGAATGGAGCGCAAGATGTGGTCTATTACTCGCATATGTTTTATCCTGCTGTGATCTTTTCTATACGGGACAGCCAATCATGAAATAGAGGACATTCCTTGCGGATAATATCCAACCCTATTTCCAGAGCGGCCAAAAGGCCATGAAGGGGTTTTTCATACTCAGAACACAGTTTTTGTATGCGCTTGCTGGGTGCAAATTCATATCTGTCGTTAATTTCTTCAGGTGAATTGAACTGATCTCTAATTTTCAAAAAATGCTGCGTAAGTTTTTGGTGGTACATTCCCCGAGCCATGGCAGCAGGGTCACTGAAAAGCAACCCTTCGAATTCATGCATCTGCACGTATGGGATAAAACGGCGCATAGGTTCAGGTCCAAGCTTTTCTTCCAGATGCTCAGATATTGACATAATCACGCAGTTGAATTTCTGTTCGTGGTCATTGTATTTCCCTGCCTCTGATTTGCCGGGAAAGTCTCCAGGCAGACCGTAATAATCAAAAAATGTAGTGCAATAGGCTGCTTTATCTCCGAGCAGCTTGTTTCGAATATCTTTGTATAGCCTTTCAAAACGAAGATTTCCCCCCTTGTGACCAGGTTTACCGATGAGGGCAGGTTGAGCCAGGACATTTATGGAGGCCAGTGAGTGTACAAGCAATTCGTTGACGAAACGTTCCTCGGTTTGCCCCTCGCATATGACATGCACCCGGATCATGAGCGTGGCCTCCCACCCAGGATATTCTTTTCCCACAGTTCTCCTATGGAATAATCTTCCAGCCAGGAAATGAACTCTTCTTGATTATAACGATTAAAAACAGTGGCCTCTTGCTTGCGCTCAACTACCACTAGATCGTTAATGGAAAATTCGTTTACCAGAGGCACTGACTGGGTGGATACAATAACCTGCATTCGCTTGGATGCCGAGCGAAACATGGAACCCAGCAGGGAGATGGCATAAGGGTGCAGTCCCAGCTCCGGTTCATCGATGATGATTGTCGATGGTGGGTCAGGCTGCAAAAGAGCGGTAGCCAGACAGATAAAGCGAAGAGACCCGTCCGAAAGTTGGCTGGGCCAAAAGGCGTAGTCACTATCCTTTTGCTTCCACAACAGGCGGATCTGCTTTTCCTCAGAGGGCAAAGTCTGAGGTTTGAAGGTAAAGTCATCAAAAAAGGGAATGACCAGTTGGATGGTTTTGCGTATTTGCTGGTAAATATTCGGATGTTCCTCTGCCATGCGGTATAAGAAGGCAGCCAGATTGGATGCGTCCGGACGCAGGTAATCATTGTCGTGCAGAGCCCCCAGGCGCTTCATTCCGGCTGTGTCACTGGTATCATGGAAATGAAATACCTTCCAGCTGGAAATGGAGCTGTAGCAGTAATCTGCTGTTGAGCCAGGTTTGCATGTATTATAGTATTCTTTTAGTTTTGCCTCTGAATGTCCAGAACCTAAGTCCGTCCAGGAAGGACCGTAATAAGGTCCCTGGAAAAACAGTTTTTCTTTTGCAAAGGAAAACCCTCCTTCCACCGTTGGTTCCAGAGAAAACATGTAACCGTTTAATGCAAACTCGATAAAGGACTCCAGCCGGGTTGTCTCCTTGACCCCAAAGCTCATTATACGATCCGCCGAGCCCTTGATGCGGGTCCATTTCTGCAGCCTCCCTTCCACCATCTCGCCCAACATATGAAAATAGGTCATCAGATTGCTTTTGCCCGCACCATTGGAACCAATAAACACGTTCAGCATGCCCAGGGGAAAGCGATCCATGTTCTGGATGGACATGAAGCCCTTGATAGTCAGGTAATCAATAGACTTTTTAGTTGTACTCATTATTATTTCCCCTGGACTTGAATTTTTCCTGCAGGTTCAAATGGTGATCATTGATACGTTCGCCTTTGAATAAATGATACCAGGGAGCGGACTGGACATCCTTGCCCCGGTCTTTGTTCCACTTGATATTTGGTTTGTCCCGGAGAATGCCTGCCCCCTTTTTGCTGACGTCGCCTACAGTCATGAAGGGCCGGATGTTCAGACGGACACCATCGTTGAGGTCCGGGTTCCAGCCTATGGGCTGCTTCTCAATAGGTTTCCAGCGGACAAATATATCGTATGGATTTTCTCCCTCGAGTATCAGCTCAAGTTTCTTTTTCAGACTCTCTGCCGCAGCCAGCTTTTCCTCTGCTGCGTCCACACCCTCGGACACGGCCTGTTTCTGACGGGCGATCCAGTCGCCCAGATAGGTATAGGTCAGGGTTTCCAGGTTTTTGAAGTCCAGCCGGTGGTAGTTGACCAGGGCGGAAAATCCGTCGCGCAGGCCATCCCAGATATGCCAGATAAAGGGGCGGTGATGGAAAAGCCGGCAATGCTGGGCAAAAAACTTATCCCTGAGCCAGCTTTCCAGGGTCTTTCCGGCGTTACCAGCCTCAGTCAGGAGCTGGTTCAGGATATTGTTGGACCATTCACTGCCGTAAGATCTGACCAGGATTTCAAAAAGCCTGTCTGCTGCTGCCGCCTCTCCGCGCACAGGAGGTATGCAGACAATGCCGTCTTCATCAGCCAAGGGCAAAAGCTCACCTGCTTTCTGCACCCACCAGCGCTGTTCATCAGCCAGTTCCATTTCCGGATCCAGCTCAGCCGGCCAGCGGTAACCCAGAAGTCTGGCTACAGCGACATGCAGGACATTTGCTTCAATGCGCAGGGGGCCATGAGCGGTCCACTTCTTGTCCTCATCCCAGATCACAGAACCGCAGGGATGGCCATGGAATATCCACTGGGTGGGGTCATCAGAATAGGGCTGAGGCAGGCCATGTGGGTACTCTTCCTGGGCTACTTTGGACCAGTGGTTGAGGTCAAATTCAAACTTTTCAAAATAACCATTATCAACGCTCAAAGCTTGATTAGTTTCTTCAGCTACTTTTTTCAGAGTGCTGGACTTTGCAAAAGACAAAAAAAATGATAAGTTAACTTTGAATTTGGGTATTATTACTGGCACTAAACTATGAAAATAGTCTCCACAATATATTGCTGGAGAGAGCGATCCAACCCGATCAATTGCTATACCCCATTTCCCCCAAGCATCTTTACCTCTTAATGCTCCAGTTTTAAGCTCACCCGTTGTAATTCGGACATCGACCAAGTTGTGCCTACCCCCATATAAAGATCTACCATGACTCGGCGCTTGAAGCAGTTGCCAATATGTATAATTATCTGAATTCTGAATAAACTCCCAAAACAATCTCTTTAAACGTAAATCATCTCCTGTTGTTAAACCCTGGAAGCAATTTGCGAAATCCCTAACAATCCCAAATCTAGATCTATTTCCAAGCTTTATTGTCGCGTCAGGATTATCTAGTTGCTTTACTTGCTCAACAGAGTTAATATCCATCTCATAAATCTGCTTGGCCTTTTCCTGGGCTGGGTGAAAATCACTTACATCCAGGCCTCTAATCATATTGGAATGTGCGTCCTGTAGCATATCTTTTTTGAGCATGAGGGTGGAAGGCTTTTCAATCTTCAGGCTTCTGCTGATGCTTAGAAGTATCGCCTTAACTACCTCCCCGCTGATGGTTTCAAAAGCCCCTGGCCCCAGCCTGGCTATCAACTGCCAAACATCCTGTTTTAGCAGCTTTTCCCGGAATTTTTTATAGCTGGTCAGAAAAAGCCAATTTTGAGGAAATACAGCGGAAACATTGCCGCTGCTGACACCTTGTCTTCTATCCTGGCCTTGATTGACTAAATTATTGTTGATGCAGAATTCAAGACATCTATCCAGAAATACAGTGGCCAGGTCGTTCTTGGCTTCCTTGTAGTATTCCTGGCAGAATTCCTTAAGAGCCTCATCCTGTTTGCCTCTGGCCAGATAAGGCACATTAGTCACCACAAAATGATATTTTTCAGCCAGAAGGGTTGTAGCCTTGGCAATGCCCTGAGCCACAACTCCCATTTCGAACTTCTCGTAGTCGCCCTTTTCCCGGCTCATGATTTTTTGAACCAGTTCAAGAGCTCGCTGGTAGTTTTCCCGGGTCCAGTAGCTTTGTTCGGCGATTCTTGTTGGATTGAGAAGTGAACCCAGGACCGGAGCGTTTTTAAACATGTCATACATCTGATCCAGGGTATAACGCAGTTTCACATC
>NZ_QYZY01000316.1:0-2427 GCF_003838035.1 Desulfonatronospira sp. MSAO_Bac3
GGGGAAAAGGCGGCGTATCACGGCCTGCGCTCGCGAAAGTCCGGGTCCAGGCGTTTTATCGACTTTCATCTGCTTCTGCCGGGAGATAGAACCATCCGCGAAGGCCACGATATCTGCTGCAGGATTGAAGAGGGTATCGAGCAGGAGTTGCCCAAATCCCAGGTAACTATACACGTGGAGCCGGAAGAAGACCGGGCTTCCTGGGACGGGGACCAGGTGGGAGGAAGAAAAAGCAGTTCTGAGTCCAGGCATTGTGAGCCGGGGAACGAAAGCAAGGAGCAAAACCCGGGCGAAATCCGCTAAATACTGGCTGCTAATCCAGCCTGGCAAACTGTTCTATCTTATCCCGGTAGGAGGTGACCCCCTTGGTCAGTCCCCTGGCCATGTACTGCATAAAGTCGTCGTTCTGCAGAAGACGCATGTCCTTTTCATTGGTCATGTAGCCCATTTCCAGCAAAATGGCCGGCATCTGGGCCCCCATGAGCACATAAAAAGGGGCCTGGCGCACACCGTTGGTGTCCATATCGGAAAACATGCCTCTTGTGTTGTCCAGGGTGACCTCGTGGACCTTCTTGGCCAGATCCCGGGATTCGCTTATTTTGGAGCTTAGCATCAGGTCTGTCAAAATATACTGCAAATCTGAGATCTTCTGGGTTGAGACTGCATTTTCCCTGGCCGCCACACGCTTGGCGTCTTCATCCTGGGCAAAGTTCAGGTAATAGACCTCAAAGCCTCTGACATTTGAATTTCTATGGGCATTGGCATGCACAGAGATGAAGAGGTCAGCCTTTTTGGAATTGGCCATGGCGGTCCGCTCCTCCAGGGGAACAAAGACATCCTCAGTCCGGGTGTAGAGAACATCGAAACCTTCCTGCTCCAGCTTGCGGCCCAGGACTTTGGACATCCTGAGGGCAATGTCCTTTTCCTTGAAATTGCCTACCACAGCTCCCGGGTCCTTGCCGCCGTGACCAGGGTCTATCATGATGGTCTGAACCTTGAGCCCCAGCTGCTCAAGAAGGCTGCCGGAAGACAGCTCGGCCCGCTCGGGATCCAGGGAGATGTCCGGTTCGCCTTCCACCGTCTGCAGAACCTGGCGTTCATCGGGAGAGTAAACGTCCACAACAATGCGAAAGGGATTTTCCAGGGCAAAGACCCTGAAATCGTCCAGTTCGTCGATATCCAGGACCACCCTTGACTTATCAGTGGTATGCTGAGCTGACCTGATACGGCTTAAGATACCGTCGGCCACGTTTTCTTCCTGGGTTACTTCTTCTGCCTGACGAGTTTTCTCTAAGTCGATAAACAATCTGTGCGGAGTTCCCAGTTCCTCATCGGGCTTCAAAAGCTTGTGATAATAATCCACCTGCGAATCCAGATCCAGTACTATGCGGGTGTATTCATCAGAACTCCAGTGACGTATGTCCACCAGCCGGGCTGTTCTGGAATCAGTTTTCGACTGCTCCTGCCCTGGTTCTTCTTCTATGCGGGAATCTGCAAGGGGCCTTTCCTCCAGGGAAACCTGTGGGCTCTTCTGAGGTTCAGAGACCTTTTCCAGGTCCAGAGAGGCGCGCTTACCGTTTATCATTTCCAGGTTTTTGCGGTCCAGTTCCTTGAGAACTTCCTGGGCGGCATCTTTTTTGGAGCTGGAAGAATGGTTGTAAACCACGCGCAGATACTCCAGGTAAGCCTGGGCTGAATCCCGGTGATGGTTGAGGTGGATCTCGGCCTTGCGGTACTGGGAGCGACCGGCAAAATCGGTGTCGGGGTGCTCTCTGACTGCACGGGTATAGAATTCTTCAGCCTTTTCAAAATCGGAAGGCAGAAAGGATTTTTTGCCCAGTTCCTGGTAGGTGCGGCCAAGATAATAAAGGGCCCGGGCTTTGTCATTTCCGTCCTGGCTCTCATCGAGTTCCTGCTGGAACCTGCCGGCCAGGTCAAGCCAGTGTGAACGGAACTGGTTTCGATTGTCATCGGCTATAAGATTTTCCAGGTCCTGCACTGCACTCTGCATTCCGGCGGGCAGCAGGCCCGGAGTGCAAAGAGCCAGCAGTAACGCTGCCAGCAGGCAGAAAAAAGTTTTTTTTATGCTCATGGTCATTCCACGGTTACACTTTTGGCCAGGTTGCGGGGCTGGTCCACGTCCTTGCCCAGATATACAGCCATTTCATAGGCGAAAAGCTGCAGGGCCGGCAAGGCCAGGAAACTGTTCAACGGGTCTCCGAGCTGCGGTATTTCCCACTTTTCATCTATATCTAATTCAACACCGGGATTGGTCAAGGCAATAATTTTTCCGTTGCGTGCCCGGACTTCCATTAAATTTGACCCGATTTTATCCAGGAGATGGTTTTGCATGGCCAGGGCAAAAGTGGGCAGTTCCTGCTCGATAAGGGCGATGGGTCCGTGCTTGAGTTCGCCGGCTGGATACCC
>NZ_QYZY01000317.1:0-26875 GCF_003838035.1 Desulfonatronospira sp. MSAO_Bac3
TCTGAATCGTGATCAAACTTCCACCACCCAAATAGTCCAAGCCACGGTGTAGCTCCCCTCCTTAGCCAAGGAGGGGTCGGGGGTGGTTGTATGAACTCCCTTCCTTATAAAAATTCCAGAAACCCACCAACCAAGCAAGTCCAAGCCACGGTACAGCTCCCCTCCTTAACCAAGGAGGGGAGCAGATCGAGGCATGGCAACACTCTGTCGCATGCATCTGTATAAATACTCCGTCTGGGTATTGATCAAACTTCCACCACCCAAGTAAGTCCAAGCCACGGTACAGCTCCCCTCCCTCAGGAAGAAAGTATGGGTGTATGGGGGTATCCATGTGTGGGTGTAAAGATATTTTCACTCCCATACTCCCATACGCCCCTACTCCCACACGCCCCTACTCCCATACACCCATACTTCTTAACCCCGGGGGTGGTTGTACGAGATCCCTTCCTTATCATCAATCATCCTTCTCTTCACACCAGATCCAGAAACTGCCTGGCCCTGGCAGTAGCCTGGTTCTGGATCCGGGCGGCGTCCTCCCGGGAAACGCCCAGGTGCTTTAATGTCCGTTCCACTATATCCCACTGCCCTCGTTCCCCGGCCATGGCCAGGTCCAGCCAGGCCTGCATCTCCGGGTTTCTCCCCATAAGCACGTCACGCAGGCGCTCATCCAGGGAAATCTTCTGCACAATCTCCTCCATGGGCTGGGCCAGCAGAGCATCCAGGGAGGAAAAAAGCCCGAGCAGAAACATGGAGTCCGATTCCATGCAGACCGCTTCCCCCCGGTCGCACACCGCCTCCAGAAACCACGCCCTCTGCAGGCAGAAAAACAAAAGCTCCCTGGCCCGGGGCGAGGGGTCCATGTCCGCAAGCACCAGCACCCGCAGCCAGGCTGCGATCCTTCTCTGGCCCAGCATGGTGACTGCCTGGGATATGGATTTTACATCGTAGGCAAGCCCCATTCCAGGAGAATTTATATAACGCAGCAGCCGGTAGCTAAGGGATACATCACCCTTGATGATTTCGCTTATGCGCGTAAAGTCCAGATCCGGCCGGCCAAGCTCCTGCAGCAGGTTGACCTTGGAAATACGGCTGGAGGAAAGCTTTTTACCGGAAACCAGCTGGGGCCTGCTGAAGAAAAATCCCTGGAAATAGGAAAATCCCAGCTCCCTGCAGCAATCAAACATTTCCAGGTCCTCCACCTTTTCCGCCAGCAGGAGGCACTTATGTCTTTGCAGGTCATTTACAATCCGCTCAAGCTCATCCCGATGCATGCCCAGTACATCAACCTTGACCAGGTCAGCCAGTTCCAGCAGGGGCTCATAACCAGGGCTGCCCACAAAATCGTCCAGAGCCAGGCTGTAGCCTTCCTCCTTTAGTTGAATGCATATCTCCAGGATTTCCCTGTCCGGCCTGACGGTCTCCAGGATCTCCACCACTGCCGTCTCTGGAGGCAGTGCCCTGGGACTGCCTCCAAGGAGCATGGATGCAGGATAGTTTATCAGGACCCGCTGATTTTCCCGCAGCCATTCCGTGGCCAGGCCGAACCCATCGGCTATCACCCTTGAGGTGGCCAGGTCGCCGTCCTGAAACGCAGCGCTCTGACTCCCGGCACCTTCCCGGAACAAAAGCTCGTAGCCCCAGATATTCATCTCCCGGTCAAATACCGGCTGCCTGGCCACATAGACATTGTCCGGGCCTGTGCCTTCATCACTGTTGACCTGCCTGCTGTCCTGAATCATCTCCAGTATCACTCCGCTTATCTGATATATCCACAACTAACTCCTGAGAGCAGCAAAAAATCTCCTGAATTCGCCCCGGGCATGTTGAACAGCCACCCGTCAGCCGTTCACCAGCGAGCTTATAACGGCTTTGTTCACTTGTGACATCCAACTCGGGCCAAGCGGGCATGTCCGCAACCCATTTTTTTCCACGCAAAGGCGCTAAGATCGCAAAGGGAAGGCAGCCTTGTCCAAAACCATGTCCCGGTTTTGGACAATACACCTGGTTTGCGTCTTTGCCATTGCGTACTTAGCGTCTTTGCGTCTTTGCGTGAAAATTTTCTTGTTTTTTATGACAAAGTTTCAGGAGTAAATCACTAATGTATATATCTCCAAAAGTCCATGACGCAGCGGATTTCAGCCAGGTCCCGCACCTGCCCTTATTCCTCTGGAAAATGCCTGTAAACAGACGACTTTCTCCCTTCACCTCTTTAAAATGACAATTTTGTCATTATATTATTTGCAAATACTATGTTTAAGATAGTTTACACGGGCACAGGCAAGTCTTACAGGAAGACATCGATGTTATCTTAAATATAACCCGGCCCGGATTTTCACACGCCGGACATCCGCTCTTTTTGTAAGCCGTCAGATATACCGGCTGCTATCTTCTGCAATACTTACTTCCGAGGCCAGGCTTACCTCAATCTGCAACCATATCACCCTGAAATTCCAACCTTACAGGCTTATAGAATGAACAATCACCAGGACAAAAAAAACATTATGATAATTGACGACACCCCGGCCAACCTCAAGCTTCTGCAGGAGATGCTTCAGGGCAGGGGCTACAGGGTCATGGCCTTCCCCCAGGGGGAGATGGCCCTCAAGGCCGCCGCCCGCAAGCCCCCGGATCTCATCCTTCTGGACATCAGGATGCCCGGCCTGGACGGCTTCCAGGTCTGTACGCGTTTCAAGGAACAGGAAGGACTAAAAGACATACCCGTCATCTTCATCAGCGCTCTCAATGATCCCAGCGACAAGGTCCAGGCCTTTGCCGCCGGCGGGGTGGATTATGTAACCAAGCCCTTTCATCCCGAAGAGGTCCATGCCAGGGTGGCCACCCACATCCGGCTGCGGGGCCTGCAGAAACAGGTGGAGGACTACAATCTGCACCTGGAAAAACAGGTGGAAGAAAAGGTCCGGGAAATTTCCGAATCCCAGCTGGCCACCATTCATGCCATGTCGGAACTGGTGGAGCTGCGCGACGTGGAAACCGGCGGTCACATCGCCCGCACAAGCAATCTGTGCAAAGCCATGGCCCACCAGGTAAGCCGGGAATCAGCCTGTGCTTCCCAGGTGAACAGCGACTTTATTGACAATATTTCCCGGGCAGCGCCGCTGCACGATATAGGCAAGTTCGGCATCCCCGACAGCATCCTGCTCAAGCCGGACAAACTCACTAAGGAAGAATTCGAAAACATGAAGTCTCACTGTGAAATCGGGGGCAGAACACTGCAGAAGGCTCTGGAACGCTACCCAAAAAACACCTTCCTCAGCATGGGTGTAGATATCGCCTGGTACCACCACGAAAAATGGGACGGCAGCGGTTATCCCCTGGGCCTGTCCGGGGAAAGCATACCCTTGAGCGCCAGGATAATGGCCCTGGCTGATGTCTATGATGCCCTGCGATCCAGCCGGCCCTACAAAAAGGCCTTTTCCCACCAGGAGAGCCTGCGCATAATTCAGGAAGGTTCGGGGACACACTTCGACCCTGAGCTTGTCCAGGCCTTCACGGCCATAGAGGACCGGATCTGCAGCATTCTAACCCAGGAGTCCTGAACATGAAAACCGGCAATGCATCTTCCAGTGAACGCCGCTGTCCGGAAAAGAGCCATGATGAGCAAAGCCTCATACTGCAGCTTAAAAACCTGCAGCATGTCTACCACCGGCTCTTGATGCACATGCCCGACGGATGCGCCCTGTTGAGCAGGCAGCCTGGTTCAGGCAAAGAAGAGGAGTTCTTTATCCAGGAGGTCAATCCTGCCTTTGAAGACATGACCGGGGCAGCCGGGCAGGAACTTATGGGCAGGTCCACCCTGCAGGCCCTGCCGGAGCTGGCAACCAGGCTGAACCGGGCCTGTATGCAGGCCATGGGAGGCACCCAGCCCGTCGACTTTCAGCACTTTCTCTCCAGCCAGGCCAAGTACTTCGAGGTCAGGGTCTTTGCTGTGGGGGAAAATATCTGCATGGGCGTCTTCAGCGAGGTCACCGGTCGCATGCACTTCCAGGAGGCCCTGCGGGAAAGCCGGGAAAAGTACCTGACCATTGCTGATTTTACTTATGACTGGGAATACTGGCTGTCCCCGCAGGGGGAATTTCTGTATATTTCTCCCTCGTGCAAACGGGTGACAGGCTACACCCCGGAAGAATTCAAATATGATCCCGATCTTTTCCGGCGCATCATCCACCCTGGTGACCTGCCCCTGCTTAACTGCCTCAAGTCCTGTGACCATGAACTGCAGCAGGAATCGCATTCTGAAACCGACTTCAGAATAAGAACCAGGGACGGCAGGGAAGTATGGATAAGCCACAGCTGCACTCCAGTCTTCTCCGAAACCGGTGAATACCTGGGCCGCAGAGGCAGCAACCGGGACATAACCGATCGCAAGGTTGCCGAGAACAGGCTGCAGGAATTCGCCGTAGAGGTGGAAACCCAGAATCTGGAACTGGCCAGGGCCAGAAACAGGGCCCAAGAAGCCAGCAAAGCCAAAAGCACCTTCCTGGCCAATATGAGCCACGAGATCCGCACTCCCATGAACGCCATCCTGGGTTTTGCCCAGGTCCTGGAGCAGGACCCGGACCTGACTCCCAGGCAGGCCGGTCATCTCAAGACCATCACCCGCAGCGGCAACCACCTGCTGCGGCTCATAAACGACATCCTGGACATGTCCAAGATAGAGGCCGGACAGGTCCAATCTTCCCCTGAGGACTTCGGACTCGTGGATATGCTTGAGGACATGGGGCTTATGTTCAGCTCCAGGGCCGAGGCCAAGGGTCTGCAGTTCATACTGGAAAGAGATCGCCATCTGCCCGGGAATATCCGGGCTGACCAGGGCATGCTCAGGCAGATCATGGTCAACCTCCTGGGCAATGCCGTCAAGTTCACCAGTTCCGGCGGCGTGGCCTGCAGGGTTCGCACTGAACCGGCACAGGACACTGGTGAAAAAGATGATTCCAGGCTTCGTCTCACCATTGAAGTCGAGGATTCTGGGCCGGGAATCCAGGAAATTGATCAGCAGAAGCTCTTTGAACCTTTTCAGCAGGCTGAAGAAGGCATCAAAGAAGGAGGCACCGGCCTGGGCCTGGCCATCAGCCGCAGCTTTGCCAGGCTCATGGGCGGGGACATAGAAGTCAGCAGCACTAAGGATCGCGGCAGTCTGTTCAGAGTGCATATCCTGGTGGAGACCTCCACAGGACCGCCAAGGACAGAAAAAAAACCTGAAAGAATCATCCAGGGCCTCCAGCCCGGCACAGGACCGGTGCGCATCCTCATAGTGGACGACAGACTGGACAACCGCAGCCTTCTGCAGGCCATCCTGGAGCCCATGGGCTTCGAGACCCGCCAGGCTGAAAACGGGGCCCACTGCCTGGAAATATTTCAGGACTGGCCGCCACATGCAGTGCTCATGGACATGCGCATGCCCGTCATGGACGGCTACGAAGCAGTAGAGAGGGTCAGGGGGCTTCCCGGCGGCAGGGATTGTTTCATTATGGCTGTCACCGCCAGCGCCTTTGAAGAGGACAGACAGGAGATCCTGAATACAGGAGTCGACGCTTATCTGCGCAAACCCTTCCAGAATGTGGAACTCCTGGAGGAACTGGGCAAAGGACTTCATCTGCAGTATATATATGCGTGCAATGATGCCCCGGGGGAAAATGCTGCAGGACCTCATGCATGCCTTGCCGCCCCCGGCTTGCCAGGGCATATCCTGGAAGATCTAAGTCTTGCCGTTTCCGAGGGGGACATTCTGGTCCTGGAAAAAATCGCCGGAAAACTGCACAGGACAGACCCGGATGCAGCAGACACTCTGCTGAAGATGATCCAGAACTATGACTACCAGGGAATTGAGTCCTGGCTCAAGCAGGTGGAGGAACAAAATGAGACACAGTATGCAGAAGACACTGATGATAATTGACGATTATCCTGAAAACCTCAAGGTCCTCCAGGAAATGCTCGAAGTCAGCGGGTACCGGGTGGTGGCCTTTCCCAGCGGTCCCCTGGCCCTCAAGGCGGCTGACAAAAATCCCCCGGACCTGATCCTTCTGGACATCAAAATGCCTGAAATGGACGGATTCGAGGTCTGCCGCAGGCTCAAAGCCCATGATAAACTCAAGGAAATTCCAGTAATATTCATCAGTGCCCTGGACCAGGTCCAGGACAAGATCCGGGCCTTTTCCCAAGGCGGGGCCGACTACATCACCAAGCCTTTTCACCCTGAAGAGGTCCATGCCAGGGTGACAAGCCACCTGGCCTCCAAGTCCCTTCAGGATCTGCTGTACAGCCACAGCCTCCAGCTGGAAGAAACCGTCCGGGAACGTACCCGGGAACTTATAGCCGCCAACAAGCAGCTGCAGAACATGCAGCGCCTCAAAAACAGTTTTCTGCGCATGCTTTCCCATGAGCTGCGCACCCCGGTCAACGGACTCCTGGGCATCAGCCAGGTTCTTCTGGATATCTGCCCCATGGACAATGACCTGCAGCAGCTCAGGGAAAACTTCTTTCTCAGCCGCAAACGCCTCAACAATCTCATTGAAGACGCCTCCACCATCGCCGGCATGGACAGTTTTGCCCGGGACGGCTACCAGAGGGTATCCATATGGGAATATCTGGATGCGGCCCGCAACTGCCTGCAAAAAGTATCCGTAACTGTTGACCGGGAAGAACTTCTGAAGCAGATTTATACCAGCCAGGATATGACTCTTTTCAACAGGACCATGGAAACCATACTGCGCCTGGGGCTCTGTTTTTCCTCCAACAGGTCCTTGCTGCAGCTCTTTACAGAAGTAGACGGGCAAAACCTTGCTTTGAAAATCCATCTGGACAATCTGGAGCTCACAGCCCGGGAAACTGAAACTTTTTTTCACATGGATTCCGAGGTAAGAGGATATTCAGCCGCCCAGGACCTGGCCCTGGCCCCGGTTGTGGCCCACGAGTTCCTGCTGGCCTCCGGGGGCGGACTTCGGCTTTTTAAGGAGGAAAACCGCACTGGATGGCTGGAAGCCTCCATAAAAATTGAAACAGGAAAAAATAAAATTGTCGCATAAAACCTTTCTTTTCAAAGACCTGGTGGACCTGGAGCGCCTGCAGGGCATGTTTGAAAACTACGCCGCCTCCACCGGATACAAAATCGGCATCCTGTCCTATCCCGGCCAGGAAATGCTCATCAGTACAGGCTGGAAGGACCTGGGCTCCAGGTTCAAGAGCTTTCAGCTGGTTACCGGTGACAGCCTGAACCCGGGCAAGCATCCATACACTGCGGACAATGCCCGGCACCGGGTATGCATCCGGGAGAGCCCGGACGGTTACCTGGAAGGCATCGCCCCTGTGCTGGTGGACGGCACCCTGATGGCCAGTATCTTTATGTCCGCCCCGGAAACTTCAGCTCGTCCTGACAGGGAAGACCCGGACGCAGATGAGTCTTCTCCGGCTGATGACAGGTCCTTTCAAAGCGCCCTGGCCTTTCTGTCTGAAATGGCCGCCATGCTGGGGGACCAGGGACTGGCCGAGCTTCGTCTGCGCCGGACATCCAGGAAACTGGAAAAAAGCGAAGCCACCTTTAAAAGCCTGGTGGAGCACCTGCCCCAGCGCATATTCATCAAGGATCTCAACTCGAACTATGTCACCTGCAACCAAATATACGCCGGGGATGTAGGCCTGACCCCGGAGGAAATACCCGGTAAAACCGATTTCGACCTGCACCCCGAAGAACTGGCCCGCAAGTACCGCCGGGACGATCACCGGGTAATAACCCAGGATGCTCCCCTGGAACTTGAAGAAAGTTACAGCAGAGGGGACAGCTCTTTGTGGATCAGTACCACCAAGGTGCCCTACCGGGATGAATCAGGCAATATAATCGGAGTACTGGGCATCTTCCAGGACATAACCAGGAGCAAGGAGCAGCAGGCCGAGCTTAAATACAAGGAACAGCTTCTAAAAAACATTGTGGACACCCAGTCCGAGCTCATATGCAGGTTTCTGCCCGACGGCACTCTGACCTATGTCAATCCGGCCTACTGCCGGTATTTCAACAGGGATGAACAGGACCTTCTGGGCAGGGTATTCCTGCCCATGGTCCATGATGATGACCTGCAGTATGTCCAGGAATGTTTTTCCTCCCTGGGACCCGACAGACCGGAAATCACCTACCAGCACCGTATCAGGCTGCCTGACGGCCAGATCCGCTGGCAGGAGTGGACCGACCGGGCCTTTATTGATGAACAGGGCAAAGTCTTTGAATACCAGGCCGTGGGCAGGGATATCACCGAGCACAGGCAGGCGGTCAACTCCCTGCAGGAAAGCGAGCAGCGCTACCGGGGCCTGGTGGAGTCCCAGAATGACCTTATTGTCCGGGTGGACCCGGACAACAGGCTCACCTACGTCAATGACACTTACTGCAAGGTGTTCGGCAGGACCAGGGAAGAACTTCTGGGCAGTTCCTTCACCCCCCTGGTTCACGAAGAGGACATAGAGGATACTCTCAAGGCCATGGAAGATCTCAAAACCCCTCCCTACAGGGCCCAGATGCAGCAGCGGGCCATGACCGTGGACGGGTGGCGCTGGATCCACTGGGAGGACAGCGCCGTACTGGATCAGCAGGGCCGGATTGTGGAGATCCAGGGGGTGGGCCGGGACATTACAGACCTGAAAAAGGCCCAGGAGGACCTGCAGCAAAGCGAGAAAAACTTCCGCCTCATTTTTGAAAACTCACCCGTGGGCATGGCCACCCACGAGATACTCATAGATGAGCACGGCCGGCCCGTGGACTACATATTTCTGGATGCAAACCCGGCCTTTGAAACCCACACCGGCCTGTCGGCCCAGGAAGTCACCGGCCGCCGGGCCACAGAGGTCCTGCCGGGGATCGAGAATTCATCTTTTATTGACACCTACGCCCAGGTGGCCTTTTCCGGCAAGACTGCAAACTTCCAGGAATTTTCACCGCCCCTGAACCGCCACTTTATGATCAGCGCCTACCAGATGGCCCATGGGCAGTTTGCAGCCTCATTTATCGACATTACAGAACTGGAGAAAACCCGCCGGGAACTTGTCCGGGCCAAGGAGGCAGCCGAAGCAGCCAGCCAGGCCAAGAGCACTTTCCTGGCCAACATGAGCCACGAGATACGCACCCCCATGAATGCCATCCTGGGATTCGCCCAGATCCTGGAAAGGGATTCAACTCTTGGCCCCGACCATGCCAGGCATGTCCAAAGCATCTCCCGAAACGCCGATCATCTTCTGAGCATTTTAAATGACATCCTGGACATGTCCAGGATAGAGGCCGGGCAGATTGAACATAACCCCAGGGATTTCAACCTGCATCAGACTTTCGAGGATCTGGAGCTCATGTTTATCCCCCGGGCCGTATCCAAAGGGCTGGAGTTGACCTTTGAAAAGAACGGTTCCCTGCCCCGTGCCGGCCACGCCGATCCGGGCATGCTGCGCCAGATCATGGTCAACCTTCTGGGCAACGCCTGCAAGTTCACCTCCCAGGGCGAGGTGACCTGCCGCATCTCTGCAGAAAAAAACTCAGAAGCCTGCGGCACCGGCCAGGGCGGTTTCACGCTCAACGTCCAGGTCCAGGACAGCGGTCCAGGAATAGACCCGGAGGAAATGGACAGAATTTTTGATCCCTTTCACCAGGGCGGGCGTGATCCAGGTGAAGGCGGCACGGGCCTGGGCCTGCCCATCAGCCGGAAGTATGCCCGCATCATGGGCGGAGACCTGAGCGTTTCCCCCCACACTGAAAAGGGCAGCTTATTTTGTCTCCAGGTGCCGGTTCAACAGGCAACCAGGCCTGTAGAAGACGGAAAACCCCCCAGCGGCAGAGTACAGTCCCTGCCTGCGGACATGGCCCCTGTGCTGGTCATGGTGGTGGATGACAAAAAGGACAACCGCTCCATGCTGGTGGAACTTCTGCGTCCCCTGGGCTTTGAAACAGTGGAAGCAGCAGACGGCCGGGAGGCCCTGGATCTTTTTCAGGAGCGCTGCCCACAGGCCGTGTTAATGGATATACGCATGCCCGGGATGGATGGATATCAGGCCATCAAAAGCATCAGGCAGGTTGCCGGTGAACAGGGTCCGTTTATCGTGGCCGTTACCGCCTTTGCCTTTCAGCAGGACAGGGAGGCTGCCCTTGCCGCCGGGGCGGACGAATATCTGAGCAAGCCGTTTCAGCCCGAGGATCTTTTCAGGCTCCTGGGGCAGGGACTGGCAATCGAATATGTCATGTCTGATACCCGGCAAGACCAGCCACAAGGCCTGTACCAGGAAAAAATGCTGCCAGCGGATCTGGACCCGGAAACCATAAGTAAAATGCGCAGTGCCCTGGAAGAAGGTGACGTACGCCTGCTAAAAGAACTCATATCCAGCATCCGCAAGAAGCATCCCCAGACCTCGGATACCATGATGGAAATGGCTGAGAGGTTTGACTACATACAGCTGGAAACAATGCTGGATCAGGCCCGGTCCGGGCAGAACCGGGAATAGACGGGACCGGTTCCTGTTTGCGGCAGAGGAAGCGTTTTATGCTGGAAAAGACTTTCGGCGAAAGAGTCAGGCTGTTCAGGGCCTTGAAGAACCTGACCCAGGGCCAGCTTGCAGACATGCTGGACATAAGCAGGCATCACATGGGCTGCCTGGAACGCGGCGAATCCGGACCATCCTTCGGGCTCATCAGGAAACTCTGCACCCTGCTGCAGGTACACCCAGCAAGCCTGTTTCTCTCTTCAGACCAGGAACCAGAGTACCCGGAAGAATCCCAGGTGGACACGTCACCTTTGCAGCAGATCCCCTTCATGTCCGGCCACGGCACCTGGAACATAAGTATCCCTAACGGTCCTGAAACCTGGTCCCGACAGCTGTGGCAAACCCTGGGGTACTCTACCAGCAGGGAGCCCTCCCTTGGTTTATTTCTAAAGCACGTTCACCAGGAATCCAGGCAGGCCTTTGAAGCCTTTTACCGGCAACTGGCTTCCGGAAGCATTCCTCCCCCGGAATCGTTCTGGATCACCCGACGGGACGCAGTCCAAAGGAAAATCCAGGCCAGAGGGGATATCATCAAAGGACCCGGGAGCAGCTCTCCCCTGGCCTGCCTGAGCCTCCTGGACATTACCGAATGGCTGGAGATGCAGCATCATCTCATGTACAACCAGAATCATCTGCAGAATGCGGTCCTGCAGAAGACCAGGGCTCTGTCCCGGGCCGTGGAAGAGACCAGGCAGGAACTTGAGCTTCGCAAGGCAGCCCAGGAATTCGCCCGGGAACAGCAGGAAAAAATGGAGAGCATCCTGAACAACATGGACGACGGGGTCTGGTCCGCATCCTGGCCTGATATGGATATCCTTTTCATCAGTCCCTCCCTGTCCGGCATATTCGGATACTCAACTGCAGAACTGCAGAAAAACAACAATCTCTGGTTTCAGGCCATACATTCCGAAGACAGGCACATAGTGGAAAAATCCCTGCTTGACCTGCCCCGGGAAAAACGCAAGAGCTTAGAGTACCGGATAGTCCGGCCGGACGGGGAAATCAGGTGGATAAACGACCGCCACTGGCTCATACTTGATCCCTCCACCGGCACTCCTGTCCGGGTGGACGGGCTGACAGTGGACATAACCCAGCGGTTGCAGATTCGCAGACAACTGGCCGAAAGTGAAGAAAAGTTCCGGAGCCTGACCCTGAATGCCCCGGTGGGCATAGCCATGCATGAAATAGTGCTAAACCCCCACGGCGACCCCGTGGACTACATCTTTCTGGATGTGAACCCGGCCTTTGAAACCCAGACCGGGCTGAAACCATCGGAAGTACTGGGACGCCGGGCCTCCCAGGTCCTGCCCGGCATTGAAAACACTTCCATTTTGTCTTTTTTCGGCCAGGTTGTATCCAGCGGTGATCCCATGGACTTTGAATTTTATTCCAGTCCCCTGCAGCGCTTTTACATGGTCCATGCCTATAAGATATCCCACAGGCGCTTTGCCGCGGTCTTTATCGATATCACCAGTCAAAAGCAGATGGAGCAGGCCCTGGGCGAAAGCGAAAGGCGCTACCGCGGCCTGGTGGAGTCGCAAAATGATCTCATAGTCAGGGTGGATACCGATAACAGGCTCACCTACGTCAATGATACCTATTGCAGGACCTTCGGCAGGACCAGGGAAGAACTAATGGGCAAATCCTTTACTCCCCTGGTGCACCAGGATGATATCCAGGCTACTCTTCAGGCCATGGAGGGACTCAAGGTGCCGCCCCACCGCATCCAGGTGCAGCAGCGGGCCATGACTGTAGACGGCTGGCGATGGATATTCTGGGAAGACAACGCTGTTCTGGATGAGCATGGACACATCGTGGAAATCCAGGGTGTGGGCCGTGACATAACCGAACTCAAATCCCGGCAGGTACTGCTGCAGTCCATATTCCAGGCCAGCCAGGACGTATCCTTTGTGGTCACCCAGAACATGCCCCACTCCGGAGACATCATCCTGGAATTCAGCCCGGGGGCTGAAAACCTTTTCGGCTACTCCAGGGAAGAAGTCCTGGGCAAACCTGTGGCCATGCTGCATGATCCCGCTGACATACCCAGGTTTCCGGATATCCACAGGACCCTGAAAGAAAATCAGCCCTGGAGGGACAAGGTCAACCTGGTGCGCAGAGACGGCAGTACTTTCCCGTCTCTTTTTACAGTCTATCCCTTCGAATATGACGGCAAAGACTCCACCCTGGGGGTGTCCATAGACATTTCCGAGCTGGAACAGGCCAGAAAGATCCTGGAAAAAACAGCCATAACCGATCACCTCACAGGGCTCATGAACCGCAGCAGATTCGACCAGCTCATGGAGGAAGAATGGCGCAGGGCCAAGCGTGGAGGACACTGTCTGTCAATACTCATGCTGGATATAGACAACTTCAAGCAGTTCAATGACTTTTACGGGCATATCCAGGGGGACAAGTGTCTGCAGAGGATAGCCGGTATCCTTTCAGCCTGCCTCATGCGGGCAGGCGACGTCCTGGCCCGTTACGGCGGAGAAGAGTTCATAGCCCTGCTTCCGGATACCCCGCTGCAGTCAGCTGTTGTCGTGGCTGAAAAAATGCGCATGTCTGTAGAAAACCTGGGCATGCCCAATACAGGTTCCCAGGCAGGCTCATTTGTAACAGTCAGTGCCGGAGTTGCCTCGTCCTGTCCCTTCCCGGGCATGTCCCGGCAAGGACTGATCCATCAGGCGGACATGATGCTTTACAAGGCCAAAAGCCTGGGACGCAACACGGTTGCGTGGCAATAGCCGCCTGATCTCGCCCGACCGGAGAAGCTGTGGCCTGAAGCCTGACACAAAAAAAATGTATACAAAAAGTCAGGATGAAGTTAACCTGGATGAAAAATGTTTATAAGGAAGGGAGCTCATACAACCACCCCCGACCCCTCCTTGGCTAAGGAGGGGAGCTACACCGTGCCCTGGATTTACTTGGGTGGTGGAAGTTTAATCAAGCTCCAGACGCAGAATTTATACAGATGCATGCGACAAAATGTTGCCACCCCTCAATCTGCTCCCCTTAAGAAGTATGGAAGTAGGGGCGTATGGGAGTATGGGAGTAAAAATATCTTTACACCCACACATGGATACCCCCATACACCCATACTTTCTTCCTAAGGGAGGGGAGCTGTACCGTGCCCTGGACTTACTTGGGTGGTGGAAGTTTAATCAAGATCCAGACAAAGTATTTATACAGAGGCATGCGACAAAATGTTGCCACGCCTCAATCTGCTCCCCTCCTTGGTTAAGGAGGGGTCGGGGGTGGTTCGATATTCAGCTCCCTTCCTTTAACAATTAACAAATAACAAATAACAGATAACAATTAACAATTAACAGATAACAGATAACAAAAAACACCAAGAGCAGAAAATGACCCAACACAACAACTACTTATCCAAATCCCCCACAGGCATCCAGGGCTTAGATGAAGTTCTGGACGGAGGCCTGCCCAGCGGCAGGTCCACCCTGGTCTGCGGCTCCGCCGGCTGCGGCAAGACCCTGCTGGGCATGGAGTTTCTCATCCACGGGGCGCAACAGTTCCAGGAGCCCGGAGTCTTTGTGGCCTTTGAAGAAACAGAAGAGGACCTGGCCCGTAACGTAGCCTCCCTGGGCTATGACCTGACCTCCTTGGTGCAGGAACGGAAAATGCTGGTGGAATACGTTCACGTTGCCCGGGAAGAAATCCAGGAAACCGGGGAGTTCAGCCTGGAAGGACTGTTCATCCGCCTGGAACATGCCATCAACACAACAGGGGCCAGGCGGGTGGTCCTGGACACCTTGGAGACCCTTTTTTCCGCCCTGCCCAACCACTTTATCCTGCGGGCCGAGTTGCGCCGCTTAGTGCGCTGGTTCAAGGACAGGGGCGTTACTGTCATACTCACGGGTGAGCAGGGCGAAGGCACCATGACCCGCCATGGCCTGGAGGAATATGTCTCGGACTGTGTAATCATGCTGGATCACCGGGTGATCAACGAGGTCTGCACCAGACGTCTGCGGGTTGTCAAATACCGTGGATCCACCCACGGCACCAACGAATATCCCTTCCTGATAGATGGCAAAGGCTTTTCAGTACTTCCGGTCACCTCCTTGAACCTGCAGCACAGGGTGTCAACTGAACGTGTAAACACAGGCATCACCGGCCTGGACAACATGCTGGACAACCAGGGCTATTACCGGGGCAGCACTGTTTTGATTTCCGGCACCGCCGGTACCGGTAAATCCAGTATCGCCGCCCATTTTGCCGACGCTGCCGGCAGGCGCGGCGAAAAGACCCTTTATTTTACCTATGAAGAGTCCCCTCACCAGGTTCTGCGCAATATGAGTTCAATAGGGATTCACCTTGAACCCTGGATAAACCAGGATGTGCTGAGATTCGAGGCTGCCCGGCCCAGTGTCTACGGCATTGAAATGCACCTGGCCAGAATAATGCAATGCGTCAAAGAGTTTCAGCCTTCGGTGGTCATAGTCGATCCCATCAACTCCCTTCTGGGGGAAAGCAATCAGCCTTCGGTCAAGGCCATGCTCATGCGCCTGGCGGACTTCCTCAAAGGCCAGGGAATTACAGCCCTGTTCACCAGCCTGACCATCGGGGGCAGGCACCAGGAAAGCACTGACACCGAGATATCCTCGCTGATCGATACCTGGCTTCTTCTGCGGGATATTGAAATAAGCGCAGAGCGCAACCGGGGCATTTACATCCTCAAATCCAGAGGCATGAACCACTCCAAGCAGATCCGCGAGTTTATTCTCACTGACCATGGTGTGGAACTGGTGGACGTTTACGCCGGAACAGAGGGCATACTCACAGGTACAGCCAGGCTGGCCAGAGAAGCCCGGGACCGGGCCGAAAAGAATAAGCGCAGCCGCCGGATCCAGCAGAAAAAACACGATATTGAAAACAGGCGTAAGGCCTTAGAGGCAAAGATATCCGCCATGCAGGCAGAGTTTGAGAGCCAGGAGGCAGAGATAAACATGCTGATTCAGGAAGAGCAGAATCAGGAACAGCTCATGGAACAGGACATGGACGAAATCACTAAGAGCCGGCAGGGCAGATTATAGCCTGCATTTATCTTTTAAGCCTTACATTCGGCATGGTTTTCCTTGAAAAGACCAGACAGTAAACAACGGAGAAAAACAATGAGCGACCAGAACCAGGAACCTGATGACGACATGAGGCAGCAGGATACGGACAGCGGCATGTGGAACCTGAGGCTCTATGTGGCCGGCCAGTCCAGCAAATCCCTGACTGCTTTTGCCAACCTCAAAGCCCTGTGTGAAGAACATCTGCAGGGGCGCTACACCATCGAAGTAGTCGACCTGATAGAAAATCCTCAACTGGCCAAGGGTGACCAGATCCTGGCCGTTCCTACTCTGGTGCGTAAGCTGCCGCCGCCCCTCAGGAAAATTATCGGGGACCTCTCAGACACTGATCGTGTCCTGGTGGGCCTTGATCTGAAACAGCACGAAACCGAATAACTGTACGAGGCTCAATTTGGGTTCCACCAAAAACAGAAGCACTGCTGAAAAATTTCAGCAAATCCTGGATCAAGGCCCACAGGAAACTTACCTGTTGCGCCTTTATGTCGCCGGAACCTCGCCCGCCTCTGCCAGGGCCATCAAGAATATCAGGCGAATCTGTGAGGAACACCTGCCGGGGCGTTACCATCTTGAGGTCATTGACCTTTACCAGCAACCGGAACTCAAGCTGCCAGAATGTGTCGTCACCGCCCCCACCCTGATAAAAGAACTGCCGCCTCCCCTTCGCTGCATTATCGGTGACATGTCCAACACCAGCCGGGTGCTGGCCGGCCTGGATATAAAAGTCAGATAAAAAGCTTTCAAATGGTTATGCACGACAAAACACAGGATGCAAAGGATCTGCAGCAGGAAAACGCAGAACTGAGAGCCAGGCTGGAAGATACACAGGAAACACTGCGGGCCATTAGAAGCGGAGAGGTGGACGCCTTAGTGGTCTCAACGGACCAGGGAGAGCAGGTTTTCACCCTCAAGGGGGCGGACCACCCATTCCGGGTGCTCATGGAAGACATGAGTGAAGGCGCCCTGACCCTGTCCAGTGACGGCATCGTCCTGTACGCCAACCAGCGCTTTGCCGAGATGCTTAAAAGCCACCTGAACCTGGTTGCAGGCTCGGACCTGGTGCAGTGGATTCAATCCGGCCACCGCTGCCGCTTCTATTCTCTTTTGCAAGGCCAAAGCGGACAGAGGTCCAGTGGAGAAATCAATCTGGTTGATTCCCAGGGGGCTCTTGTTCCGACTCAGTTTTCCCTGACCCCTCTGGAAACACAGGACATCCAGGGCGCTTTCTGTGCCGTGGTCACTGATTTAAGCGAACACAAGCGCCTGCAGGAAATAAAGGCTGCTGAGCAGACGGCCAGGGCCAGGGCCCAGGAAGCAGAACGTTACAGTGAAACCCTGGAAAGCCTGGTGAGAGATCTTAATAAAGCCAGAAAAGGACTAAAGGAAAATCAAAACTTCCTGGAATCAGTACTGGACACCATCCAGGACGGCATAGTCGTTCTGGACAAGGACATGAACATAATAAAGACCAATAGAGTAATTCAGAACCTGTACTCCCTGGATCACTCCCGTCAGGAAAAATGCTACACAGCTTTTCATGGCCGCCGCGAACCATGTGACCTCTGCCCCACATCCAGGGCCATGCAGACCGGGAACCTGGAGGTGGAAGAAATACCAATAATCCAGAATGGAGTTGAAACCGGAACCATGGAAGTCTTTGCCTATCCCATGCGGGATGAGCAGGGAAATATTACCGGCGTTGTGGAATACGCAAGAGATATCAGCAAGGTCAAAAGAAACCGGCAGGCCCTGAAAAGAAGCCAGGCTCTGCTGTCCAGAACCCAGGAAATCGCTGACATCGGCAGCTGGGAAATGGACCTGGACAAAGACGTTTTGACCTGGTCGGATCAGGTATATCGCATGTTTGGCTATGCCCCGCAATCTTTCCAGCCGGGCTACCAGTCTTTTCTTGATGCAGTACACCCCGAAGACCGGGAATCTGTGCACAAGAAATACCTGGAGTCAATGCTCGACGTATCTCAGGGCTTTGAATTCGAACACCGGATAGTCAGGGCTGACAGTCAGGAAGTGCGTTATGTCCGGGAACAGGGTTTACACGAATTAGACGATGCAGGACGTGTGGTCCTCTCCTATGGGGCCATCCAGGATATCACGGAAAACAAACTTGCCGCTGACAAACTCCGCGAAAGAGAGGAAAAATACCGGGCCCTGGTGGATCAGTCTGTGGAAATGATATACCTGCACGACATGGAAGGCCGGTTTATCGAAGTCAATGCCGCTGCAGTCAGCAATACCGGGTATACCAGGGAAGAACTGCTGAGCATGAACGTCTTTGATCTGCACACTGACCAGTTAAGCCAGGAGGAGGTTAAAAACTACTGGCAATCCATGCTCCCCGGCCAATCCATGACTGTGGAAACCGAACACCACAAAAAGGACGGCTCGGTTATTCCTGTAGAAGTCAAAATCGGCAAAATCTATTACAGCAACCAGGAGCATATCATGGCCCTGGTACAGGACATCACCGAGCGCAAACAGGTACATCAGGAACTTATCGCCCGCAGGTCCGCCGAAGAAGCCAACAGGGCCAAAAGCCGTTTCCTGGCCAACATGAGCCATGAAATCCGCACCCCCATGAATGCTGTCCTCGGGTTCGCCCGCATGCTGGAGAACGATCCAGCTCTTCCGGCCAAGCAGGCCGCCCAGGCCGGGACCATTGTGCGCAGCGGGGATCATCTGCTTCAGCTGCTCAACAGCATCCTGGACATGTCCCGTATAGAGGCGGGCCAGAGCGGACTTCACCCTGAAGACTTTCATCTCCCTGGCCTGATTGATAAATTGATGACCATGTTTGAATTGAGCGCTCAGGACAAGGGCCTTGAACTTGTACTGGAAAAAGATCCCCATCTCCCCCCGGATCTGCATGCCGACCAGGGCAAGCTGCTGCAGATCCTGACCAACCTTTTAAGCAACGCTATCAAGTTTACCAGCACCGGGGAAGTAAAGCTGACCATAAGCTCAAAACCACCTGGGCCTGCTGATACTGCCTGTGAAGAACAGGACCTGGGCCTGGTATTCCAGGTGCAGGATTCCGGTCCGGGAATAACTGCGCAGGATCAGGCACGATTGTTTGAACCTTTTTTTCAGGCTCAGGATAAAATGCATCCCGGCGGGACCGGTCTGGGCCTGACCATCAGCCGGGAATACGCTGTTCTCATGGGGGGCAACCTGACAGTGAGCAGCCAGGAGGGCCGGGGCAGCTGTTTTCGTCTGGAAATACCTGTAAAAAGAGCCCGGACTCAAACCACCCCCCGGCAACCCGCCTCTGCTATGCAGAAGCCCCAGGCCGACAGGGGTCCGCCCGGCTTTGATCACTCCGTAACCCAGGAGATCTGCGAAGCAGTATCCCAGGGAGATGTGGTCAAGCTCATGCAGACCCTGGACGAAGCCGCCGGCCAGGACCAGGAATCGGCCGTGAAACTCAAAGATATGGCCCGTAATTTCGAGTATGACAGAATCATGCACTGGCTGAACCATTCCGGTGCTTAGGGTTTGTCATAAAATAAGTGTTACATAATGCTTGCATAATCTGGGGGTTTATCGCTCCCACGCTCTGCGTGGGAGCGTAGCCCGACCGCTCCTGCGGTCATTTCTTATCCAAATTTGTTGACTTTATTTCTTTCAACCAGGAACGAAGAACCAGGAACTTTGAACTCTCAAGTTAATAAGCTTTTTAAAAAATACCAACCATCAAACAGGAAGCAATATACAATGCAACAGGAATTTCACCAGGCCAGAATAATGATTGTGGACGATACCCCGGCCAACCTCAACCTGCTCATGGATATGCTCCTTAAAAAAGGGCACCAGGTTGTGGCCTTCCCCAGCGGTCAACAGGCCCTGGAAGCCGCCTCGAAAACCCCGCCGGACCTCATCCTCCTGGACATAAGAATGCCCGGCATGGACGGATTCGAGGTCTGCAGGAAACTGAAACAGGACCCGGATCTTCAGGACATCCCGGTTATTTTCATAAGCGCACTGCAGGATGTATCGGACAAGGTTCAGGCATACAATACAGGGGGCGTGGATTATGTAAGCAAGCCCTTTCAGCCCGAAGAAGTCTACGCCAGGGTGGAGACCCACCTGCGTCTGAACCGCCTGCTGCGGGAAAGCGAAGAGAGCCGCCGCGTTCTTATAGAAGAACTGCCGGACATCATTGTCCGTTTCGACCGGCAGGCCAGGCATGTTTCTGTTTCAGACAATATCCGGGACCTGGGCATAACCGAACCCGGAGAATACATCGGCAGGACCCACCGTGAACTGGGGTACTCCGAGTCCTGCTGCCGCTTTTGGGAAAAATCCATCGCCACAGTCTTTGACTCCGGAGAACCTCTGGAGGAGGAAATGAGCCTCTACAGCGGGGACAATGAAGGACTGATACATAATGTCCGCATGGTTCCGGAACGTGACAGCAGCGGCAATATCGTTACCGTGCTGGCCATCAGCCGGGACATAACCCTGCAGAAGCAGGCCCAGCAGGCCCTTTTAAATGCCAAAAAGGATGCCGAAGCCGCCAACCAGTCCAAAAATGAATTCCTGGCCAACATGAGCCATGAGATCCGTACCCCCTTAAACGGCATTGAAGGCATGATGCAGATGCTCCTGTCCACTCCCCTGAACTCAGAGCAGCAAAAATTCATTGAAATGGGACACCAGGCCTCCAGGCGAATGACTGAACTCCTCTCGGACATCCTGGATCTCTCCCGCCTGGAAGCCGGTCGGGAGGACGTCAGCAAAAGAACCTTCAACCTGAAGGATGTGTGTGATTCCCTGTGGGATCTGCTGGGAATCAAGTCCCGGGAAAAAGGCATCCCTTTGACCTTCAACCTCTCGCCCTCCCTTCCGGACACCCTCATGGGGGACTCCACCATGGTCCGCCAGATCCTCTTCAACCTTGTGGGCAACGCCCTCAAATTTACGGAACACGGACAGGTCACTCTGGACATCCATCCCTTGCCCCAGTCGCATCAGGATCAGCTGCAGGTGCTGTTCACCGTCTCGGACACCGGGCCGGGCATCCCCGATGACAAGCAGGACAGGATTTTCAAGCCGTTCGACATGGTAAACGGCTCCCTGACCCGGAAACATGAAGGGAAAGGCCTGGGTCTAACCGTAACCCACCGCCTGGCAAAGCTCATGGGCGGCACAATATCCGTTGACAGCGCTGAAGGACAGGGCACATCCATATACGTTACACTGCCCTTTGAAACCGTGCCGGAAACCAGGCCTGCTGAAAATGAGAGGGTCAATGAATATGAAAAGCCTGCCGGGATGCGCATCCTTATCGCGGAAGACGACTCCCTGAGCCGGATTTTTTTCGAAAAGATACTCCAGGGGGAAGGCCACCGGGTGGAGTCAGTGGAACACGGAGACCAGGTCATGTCCAGGCTGGCCATGAATGACTACGACTGCATACTTATGGACATAGAGCTTCCAGGCATAAGAGGCGACGAGATAACTACCCGGATCCGGGCTGCAGACAACCTGGGAGCCAAAAAGGATATTCCCATCTTTGCGGTAACCGCCTACACCCAGCCCGGAGACAGGGAACATTTTCTGAAAGCAGGCATGGATGACTACCTGCCCAAACCCCTGGGCATACAGGAATTCAGAGAGGCCTTCAAAAAGCACGGCCTGGTGCGGTCATAAAAGCTCCCGGTAACTGGAGACAAAGGGGAAACCAGCGCATAGACAGATGCCTGCGAGAGAGTGCGCCCTGAATAAGATCTTTTCAGTGCCTCACGTTCTCCATTTGCTCGACCTCTTTGACCATAGAAGGAACGTCCAGGATCAGCGCCAGGGCTCCGCTGCCCATAATGGTTGCCCCGGACAGCCATTTTTTCCCGGCAAATACCCGTCCCAGATCTTTGATCACGGTCTGGTGCTGCCCCACGATGCTGTCCACCACCAGGCCGAACCTGCGCAAACCAGCCTGGACAATCACTGCCTGCTCTATTTCCGGGGCTTCGGTGCCTGCCTGGTACCAGTTGCGTACGTTTATGCAGGGCATCAGCTGTCCTCTGATGTCGCAGGTCATGGTCACATGATGCTTTTGCTGGTTTTTACGGCTTACTTCCACGCATTCCACCACGTCTGAAAGAGGGATAATATAGTATTCCTGGTCCACCATGACCATCAGGCCTTCAATAATGGCCAGGGTTAGAGGCAGGCCGATGGTTATGGTCGTGCCGGCCCCGATCTCGCTGTCCACCTCCACACTGCCTTTCAACTCGTCCAGACTACGGCGGACCACGTCCATTCCCACTCCCCGGCCGGACACTGAAGTAACTTTGTCTGCAGTGGAAAACCCAGGATGAAAAATCCATTGCAGGATATCTTTGTCGGAAGGTCGATCATCAGCCCGGGCCAGACCGCGCTCCACAGCCTTGCTGAAAATCCTGTCCGGGTTTATTCCACAGCCGTCGTCCTGGATGGTGATATTCACCTGGCCTGCGCTCTGTCTGGCGGACAGACTAATGCATCCCTTGCGGGGCTTGCCCATGGCCTGACGTTTGTCCGCCTCTTCAATGCCGTGGTCTATGCTGTTGCGCAATACATGCACAAGGGGATCGTTCATTTTTTCTATTACTGTTTTGTCCAGCTCTGTTTCTGCGCCATAGGTTTTCAACTCGATTTCCTTGTTCAGTTCCAGGGAAAGATCACGCACCAGTCGCTTGAACTTATTGAAGGTTGAGCCCATGGGCACCATGCGCATGGACAGAGTCCTTTCGCGCAGGTCGTTACTCAGACGTTCTACTTCCTCGCTTACAGATGTCAGGTCGACATGGTGAAGTTCAGACTCAATCTGTTTGAGACGGGCCTGGGCAATGACCAGCTGCCCCACCAGGTCCACCATTTCGTCCATTTTGGCAGTACTGATCCTGATGGAAGCCGTATTCTCCGAATTTGCCCCGCCAGTTACTTCAGAATCTTTTCTAAGTGTTCCCGCCGCTTTTGAATTGTCTCCGGCGGACAATGAACCTGGCTCGCCATTCATGGAAGATGCCGGGTTGGCCGGGGCAACCTCCAGGGACCCTTCTTCGGCGGGCACAGGTCCTGTCTGGCTGGTCAAGGCGGAAATCAGTTCCCAAGCCTCGGCTTCGCTGATGCTCTTGAAAATGGATACCTCTCCCGGGTTGTCCAGAAACAGGAAGACATCCTTTACTGCCTCCTCATCAGCATGAGTGCTCAGCACAATATCCCAGGATAGAGAGCATACCCCGGGGTCGAGTTCCTCAAGCGGGGGGACATCTTCCTGGTGAATGCCGGTATAGCACTGGCCCAGTCTGGACAGTTCCTCAAGGATGTCCATGGGATTGAAAAGGTCATAATTTTTCGGCCCGGGGGTGTAACGCAGGTGATAATGATATTTACCACCGGATTGTTTTTCCAGGTATGATGCTCTATCCATGTCTTCCTGGTCATTTCCCTGGATCTGGTTTGATGTTTCTTCCTGTTCCTGCCTGAAATCCACCAGGTTTTCCAGGCTGGACAGGATATGCGCAGTCTCCTCCAGGGGCAGGCCACTGTCCGGGTTATTCAGGTATCTTTCCAGCAGATCCTTGTACCTGAAGGAGAGCGTGATCAGTTCCCGGCTGGAGTCCACCCTGCCGGACCGGACCAGGTCGAACACTGTTTCCATATCATTGCTCAACTCGCGGACATCCTCCAGCCCAAGCATCGCTGCGGAACTTTTGATGGTATGCAGGGACCTGAACACCCTGTTAACCCCGTCCGGGGAGCCGGGGGTCATCTCAAGCTTCAGCAGTGCTTCTTCAAGCTCTACCAGCACTTCACGGCATTCCTCTACAAACATGGAAAACCTTTGATTCATTGAGCCCCCCCGGTAAACGGACTTAGACCCAGTTCCTGCAATGACCTGGCCACAGGCTCCTGGATGGGAGCAACTATCCCAAGACTGCCGCCCTGAAGAAGGCAGGACTTGTGTGCAGCAATGACAAGCTGGGCAAATGATGCGTCCACCCACTCTGTACGGGTCATATCCAGGCGGATGTTAGGCGAAGAGTCCAGGGCCCTGAGCAGAGCCTGGTGTATCCTGAATGCCTGGCTCCTGTCCGCCTGTTCCGGCACCTGAACCACAAGAGCACCCTGATCTTCCCGGATGCCCGCAAGCCCAGGGTCGTGTACCGGGCTGTCCAGCCCATCCCTTAGTCCAGACGTGCTCCGGCCCTGTTGATGAAACATTTCCCGGCTCAGCCTGCGGATTTTTTCCGGGGAAATGTTGAGGAGAACACTAATTATTTCAGGGTCGATGATAGTGGCATACAGGACGTTCATGGGAATTCTGTTTGTAATCTCCATATCCAGATCCCCGACTGCATCTATGTCCACCCGGCACTCCAGAATAAGGCCGCTGTCCTGCAGGGTCCTGATTATATCGTAGGGTGTCTTGTTTTGACGATGGATGTCATTGATCAAGTCAAACTCAAAATGATAAAGAAATTTACCGCCTTTTAGCGCATGCTCCAGGGACAGGTCATCCACAGTGAAGAAATTATGTCCGTCCTCGGCCGAAAGCATGAGTGTTGATTCCTCGCTGGCCAGGGATTCGGCGGGGAAAACACTGTTCACCGCCCTGATTACTTCAGAAATGTCCAGATTTTCACTTTCATCAGGATCATTGATCATGAGTTTTAGCATGTCGAAACCCTGCAGCAAAACCTGAAAGAAATGCGATTGTGCAGACGTAGATATTTGTCCGTCGCGCAGAAGATGAAGAGCGTTTTCCAGTTTATGTGCCAGATCCTTTATGGCGTAAAGCCCCAGAAAACCTGCTGCTCCTTTGACCGAATGGGCCGTGCGGAAAATGCGGTTGACCAGCTCTTCGTCCAGACCTCCTTCCATGGATTCCAGGATCAGGATATCCGACTCAATACTTTCCAGATGTTCCCTGGAATCCTCCACAAAGGCTGTCACCAGTTCGTCAGCCATAAGCTCCTCGTTTACTATCCGTTCTTATATGCAATGGTCTTGCCGTATGCATATATATCTGTCGCTGTTTTCTGCATGGAAATAAAGCCTGCCAAAAGACTTCACACCGTGCCGAAGGGCTCAGGGGTCTGGATGCCGACATCACGACTGCGCCCCCTGAACCCTCGCCCCGGATGAAATGCCTGAAAACCAGCCATCAGACCTGCAGACCGGCATCTTCCTGCTTGCTGTCCATACTGCTGCCCATACTTTGCTCAACACTGCTTTCAGCCATGGAAGTCAGCTCTTCCAGACTGAAAACGGCCTGAATATCCAGCAGGATTACAAACTTATTCTCCAGCTTGCCCAGCCCGAGAATAAACTTCATGTTGACCGCTGTTCCGAGCCTGGGAGTCTCTTCTATCTGCTCGGAAGAAATGTTCAGGACCTCCTGCACCCCGTCCACCAGTGCTCCCATGATGCTGGACTCCCCATTTATTTCCACCTCCACAATTATAATGCAGGTGTCCACAGTCTGCTCTGCTTGGGACAGACCGAATTTTTTGCGCAGATCCACCACAGGGACCGGGCGGCCCCGGACATTTATAACGCCGCGCATGTAGTCGGCGGTCCTGGGTACCTTAGTGATGGCGGTGTATTCCAGCACCTCCCTGACGGAATCAATATTCAGCCCGAACAACTCCTGATCCAGATAAAAGGTCAGATATGTGTTGCTCTGGCCTGTGCCTTTCTCTGTCATAAGAACTCCTTGCAACCAGCCTGAGCGGTGGTTTTATTTCCGTTATGTGCCGGGATCTGTGTTCAGCCCTTTTAAGGCCGCTACAGGGGCCGCCCGGCACTCATTTAATAACGCTCAAACTCCTGGTCCTCAGCGTCCTTGGGACCCATATCCAGCTGCAGTCGCCTGGCCGGCATGCCTGACGCCTTAGCCCTGGGCTTTTGCTGTGTCTTCCTGCCGTTCCCGGCAAAACCCTTATCCAGAGCTTTGCGCCCCTCAGGCTTTGGGGCCCGGACACCCCTGCCTTTGCTGGACCTGCCGCCGTCATCAGCAACGACAAAGAAGCTCATTATATCCTGGAGCTGCTGGGCCTGGCTGGACAGCTCTTCAGCAGTGGAGGAAAGCTCTTCCGAAGCAGAAGCATTCTGCTGCACCACCTGGTCCAGCTGCTGGATGGCCTTGTTGATCTGCTCCGCCCCGGAGTTCTGTTCCTTAGATGCAGCACTTATCTCCTGGACCAGGTCCGCGGTCTTCTGGATGTCCGGGACCATCTTCTTGAGCATCTCTCCGGCCTTTTCCGCCACCTGCACGCTGGAGGCGGAAAGTCCGCTGATCTCGTTGGCGGCCTGGCCGCTTCTTTCGGCCAGTTTGCGTACTTCAGCCGCCACTACTGCAAAGCCCTTGCCTGCCTCACCGGCCCTGGCCGCTTCAATGGCCGCATTCAAAGCCAGCAGGTTGGTCTGGCGGGCGATTTCCTCTATGATGCTGATCTTCTGAGCGATATCCTTCATGGCCTGGACCGTGTCCTGGACCTGCTGACCGCCGTCTTCGGCATCCTTAGCCGCCTGCAGGGCGATCTTCTCGGTCTGGGCGGCATTGTCCGCGTTCTGCTGGATATTTGAGCCCATCTGTTCCATGTTGGAAGACACCTCTTCCAAGTTGGAGGCCTGCTCGGTAGCACCCTGGGAAAGCTGCTCCGAAGAGGAACTCATCTCTTCGCTGCCCGAGGCCACCTGTTCCGTGGCCTGTTGTACCTGGCCCACAACATTCTGCAGTTCTTCTATCATTATCTGCATGGCCTGCATAAGCTCATCGTGCTCTGAACGCTGTTGCACTTCTACATCTAAGCGGCCCTGGGACAGGTCCTTGGCCAGGGTTACGATTTTATTCATGGAATTGATGAGCATATTCATATTGTTCTTGAGTTTATTAAAGTCTCCCCGGTATTCTTCTTCAATAAGTCCTGGAATATTACCGTCGGAAATCTGGTCAATATACTCGGCCATCATGTTCATGGGGGCCACAAAGGTATCGATCAGCGTATTGACACGGTTGACAAGGCTTTCCCAGTCCCCCTGGTACTTGCCTGCATCACCGCGGGTATCCAGTTTACCGTCGGACACATCCTGGATCAGACCGTTCATATCCTTGAACAATGCCTTTAAATTACCCATGAGCAGGTTGAGGTTGTTCTTGATCTCGTTGAAATCACCCTTGTAATCGTCGGTGATCTCCTCGGGGATATCCCCCTTGGCTATACGGTCCACGTACTCGGCCATCATGTTCA